>NZ_JAJDMI010000054.1:0-22413 GCF_020593505.1 Blautia sp. DFI.3.45 | reverse complement strand
ACTAAGGATCTTGTGAGCATTGCGCTCGTGTGGGTTCAAGTCCCATCTTCCGCATAAGAAACGGTTTGAATGCTATTATATGTGCATTTAAACCGTTTTTTTGTGTCATCATAATAACCTGAGCTGCAGTGTTTCGCTGATACGATAAGTGTTTCAGTAGGAGCTTCTTTTTTGTACTGTGGGAAATTACTTATAGTATATTCATAAAAAATTCATATCTTTTTGTTAAAATAATGCGTAGATTGTTACGATATAATTTGTTTGAATACAAGCGATATTGAACCTGAATGGTAACTGTTTGGCAGATTGCTGTTTTGTATGACACTGGGCAGTTATCCTGAATGGAGTGCGGCAGGAGAATCAGGTATGAAAAAAAACAAAATGGACACACAGGAATATCAGTTTATAAAAGAAACGGTAAAAAAACAGCCAAAAGAGAATGGCAGTCTGTTGCGCAGGCTGCTTATGATAGCAGGATGTGGCGTTTTGTTTGGAGGCTGCGCAGCCGTAACCTTTGCCAGTGTGTTTCCGGTTATGGCGGACAGAGAAGAGAATACACAGCAGAAAATCGAACTGACAGGATCGGATGTAGCGGAGACGATATCTGAAGAACAGGCAACAGAGAGGGAATCTGTCGCTTCAGTTTCTGAAAAAGAGGAGAAGAGTCTTCTGGCAATGCGTCAGGAGGTGTATAGGGAAGTGCTGAAGGTTTCCCAAAAATCCCGAAAATCTCTTGTAAACGTGAGAGGAATTTCAAAGGATGAGGATTTGCTGAATAATTCTTATTTGCAGCAGGAAGATACGGAAGGTCTTGTCTTTCTTGAAACAGAGACACAATTTTATATCCTGACCTATGAGGAAGAACTGGAAAATCTGCAGGAACTGCAGGTGACTTTTGCAGATGGTTCGACAGTGCAGGGAGAGATATGCAGGGGAGATGCAGATTCCGGATTCGCAGTTGCAACTGTGAGAAAAAATCTTCTCAATGACAGTACAAGAGAAGGTATCGTGGTATCTGATCTGACAGACACAAAGAAACTGGGACAGAGCGATATAGTAATTGCTATCGGAAGTCCTGCCGGTGACAGTGATGCGGTGGTTTATGGAATGATCACTTCTGTTTCTGAAAAACTATCGGTAGCGGATACGGAGTATAATGTGTTGGCTACAGATGTGCAGGGGAATGAAGATGGAAGTGGTGTGCTGCTTGATTCTGACGGAAATGTGGCAGGTATGATACTGAAGAAGAATGAAAACGATGGAGATAATATTCATGCAGTTTCCATTTCGCAGATTCTTCCGTTGGTAGAACATCTGGCTAACAAAGAGACAATCAGATATACAGGTATTTATGGAACAGAGATAACTCAGGCACAATGTAGAAAACTGGGAATTGATCAGGGACTTTACGTGGAGCGTACACAAGAAGAATCTCCTGCGATGAAGGCAGGGATACAGTGTGGAGATATCATAAGTAAGATTGATGGAACTCCCACAGAGAGTATGCAGTCTTACTATACATATCTTCAGACAAAAAAGCAGGGAGAAAATCTTACCATAACGGTTCTTCGCAAAAATTCCGATGGTGAGTATGCGGAGAAAGATTATAAGGTAACAGTTGGAGAGAGATAGTGACAGGCGGAGAATCCTACAAGCGGGATTCTTTCTTGTGGAATTGTTATAATACTAAAAATAAAGGATAGAGAGGCAGGCTTTATGCGTTTTTTAAATGAGTTACATGAGGGAGACAGAATTAATGGGATTTATCTGTGCAAGCAGAAACAGTCTGCGGTAACGAAGAATGGAAAACCCTATGAGAATATTATCCTACAGGATAAAACCGGAATCATAGATGGCAAGATCTGGGATCCGAATTCTCTTGGAATTGATGATTTTGATGCACTGGATTATATAGATGTTGTGGGAGATGTGACCAGCTTTGCAGGGGCTATGCAGCTGAATATCAAGCGTGTGCGCAAGGCTGCTGAAGATGAGTACAACCCGGCAGATTATCTTCCTGTAAGTGAGAACAGCACAGATGATATGTACAGCCAGCTGAGAGCATTTATTGACAGTGTGGAGAATACTTATCTGTCTGCACTTCTGAAGAAATTATTTGTGGAAGATGAAGCTTTTGTGAAAGCGTTTGAAGGACATTCTGCAGCGAAGACAGTACATCACGGATTTATCGGCGGTCTGATGGAGCATACTCTGGGAGTGACCAGACTCTGCGATTATATGTCAAAGGCATACCCCGTCATCAACAGGGATTTACTGATTACAGCATCACTTCTTCATGATATTGGAAAGACAAAAGAATTATCTGCATTTCCGTTAAATGATTATACAGATGAAGGCCAGCTTCTGGGACATATTTATATGGGAGCGCAGATGATCAATGATCTTGCACGCCAGATACCGGAATTCCCGGAGGTGCTTAAGAATGAACTGATTCATTGTATCCTGTCCCACCATGGAGAACTGGAATACGGTTCCCCGAAGAAACCTGCACTGGTGGAGGCTGTAGCCCTCAATCTTGCAGATAATACAGATGCAAGAATGGAAACCATCACAGAGATTTTTGCAGCAAACAAGAGCAAAAAAGAATGGCTTGGATATAATAAATTGTTTGAATCCAACTTAAGAAGAACAGATGAGGTGTAATCTTTATGGAATTTCGTAAGAACGATCTTGTTACGTTAGAGATAGAAGATTGCGGAATTGACGGTGAAGGTATCGGAAAAGCCGATGGCTTCACCGTTTTTGTCAAGGACGCAGTGATCGGAGATACAGTAACAGCCAAAATTATCAAGGCAAAGAAAAATTATGGTTACGGACGTCTTATGGAGGTGCTGAAGCCATCTCCGTACAGAGTTGAGCCCAAGTGCGAATTTGCCCGTCAGTGTGGCGGATGCCAGCTTCAGGCACTTTCCTATGACCAACAGCTTGTATTTAAGACAAATAAGGTGAAGGGACATCTGGAACGTATCGGTGGCTTTACAGATATCCCCATGGAGCCGATCATTGGCATGGATGAACTTTTTCATTACAGAAATAAGGCACAGTTTCCTGTAGGCAGAAATAAAGAGGGAAAAATCGTTACAGGTTTCTATGCGGGAAGAACCCACAATATTATCGAAAACCGTGACTGTGCACTTGGTGTAGCTGAGAATAAAGAAGTTCTGGACCGTGTGATCGCACATATGGAGAAATACGGGATTGAACCATATAATGAAGCAACAGGCAAAGGGCTGGTGCGCCATGTCCTGATCCGTTACGGATACTTCACAAAAGAAGTGATGGTCTGTCTGATTCTGAACGGAAATAAGATTCCGAAAGAGGAGCAGTTTGTAAAATCTCTGTGTGAGATTCCGGGAATGACAAGCATCACCATCAATGTAAATAAGAAACACAGTAATGTAATCCTTGGTGAGGAAATTCGTCTGCTCTGGGGTCAGGAATATATCACAGACAGGATCGGAGATATTTCCTATCAGATTTCTCCTCTGTCTTTCTATCAGGTAAATCCTATGCAGACCCAGAAGCTTTACGCAAAGGCACTGGAATACGCAGATCTTCACGGTCAGGAAACAGTATGGGATCTCTACTGTGGGATCGGAACCATTTCCCTGTTCCTGGCACAGAAAGCAAAATTTGTCCGCGGTGTGGAAATTGTTCCGGCAGCTATAGAGAATGCGAAAGAAAATGCGAAACTTAATGGCCTGGAGAATACAGAGTTCTTTGTGGGTAAGGCAGAAGAAGTGCTGCCAAGAGAGTATAAGAAAAATGGTGTTTATGCAGATGTTATCGTTGTAGACCCGCCAAGAAAAGGCTGTGATGAAACTCTGCTGGAGACCATGGTCGAGATGAACCCGGAGAGGATTGTGTATGTAAGTTGCGACAGTGCGACGTTGGCAAGGGATCTGAAGTATCTGTGTGAGAGGGGATATGAGCTTAGAAAAGTATGCCCGGTTGATCAATTTGGGATGACTGTTCATGTGGAGACTGTGGTAGGACTACACAGAAAGGATATGTAGAAATCCTTGAATTTACGCACTTTGCAGAGTTTTTCAGCTTCAACAGGATTGCTGAAAATCACAAAGAAAAAGAGCTTGTGAGGAAGGTAACGGTTGTTGTGGCATTAGACCTCGGTTGTGGGAACACAAATAATTCTGAATATGAAAGTAAATAGAGAACTATCAGATATGTTGCCAAGCAGATCGTTGTCAGCGAGATTAACAACGTGGAGCTGGAGGGACTGATCAACTGTATTTTGGAAAAAGGCATTGAGGAGCATAAGTTCTATGAGTGATATGGCTTAAATAATAAGTAGTTAGCTGTAAGGTGCAACATGCGTCTTACAGCTACAATATAATTGAAAATGCCTCGGATGGTGCTATAATTATTTTATTCCATTATTTACTGATGTTTTGTGGAGGCACTAAAATGAAAAATTTATACTTAGATCATAACGTATATATAGAAGCATTAGAAAATGAAAGATTAAATGCGTCGCTTAGGGGATTGATGGATAAAAAAATACAATGTTTGTATAGTCCAGCTCATATTGAAGAAATATATAAAGTTGTTGCAAATGAAAAATCGCAATATAAGAACAAAATGAAAGAGTTAATAAATTTTATTAGTATTGTAACTTCTGATATGGAAGTTATACCTACAAACACTGAGTTAGTTATAAAAAAAGAGCATCCGAAAGTGTGCTATTCTAGGGTAAGCAGTATTGATACTAGAGAAAGAGTAAAAGAGGATAGTTGTATAAAATATACAGAAGATAAAAATAATTATCTGAAATTACTGCACGAGGATAAACATAATTCTTCACTGTCAAGTATTGAGCCAGAAAAGATATGGGAGAGTCCGATAATAGTAAAGTATATTTTGGATTTTAATAACAATATAGACTTTATTATTGAAAAATATAATACATCTTTGGAAGTTCAAATGTTAAGTATTTTTAATGTTGATAAAACCTTACCGGATAATTTTTGTTTAAGAAGAGGAAATTTTGCCGAATTGGAGATATCTCATAAGCAGTTAGAATATACAATAGAAATACTTTTTAGGATACTAAATTTTGCGGGGTATTGTTCCGAAAAAAGTGAACAAACTTCTATTTCGGGGACACACGATGTATCTCATGCAATATATGCAACTAAAGCAGATTTTTTGGTTACAATGGATCGGAGATTTGCAAAAAAGTGTAAAGCAGTATACAATTTTTTGGGAGTGAGGACATCTGTTATTTTTTGTAAGCAAAATGAAGTGGTAAATGTTTTGGAGAATATAGTTACTGAAAGTGATGTCATATGAGGGTAAAATAGAAAGGAAAATAGGAATAAAGAGTTATTATTAAAGAAAGTAGGGATTAATCAGGCATCAGTTTTTCATGGCTTTTGCAAAGAACACGATCAATTATTTCAGGGTATAGATATTAATGGTATTTGCACATATAAAGATTTGTTTTTGCAATGTTATAGAAGTGTATGCTATTGGTTACATATGCTAACTGTCGATGGGAGTACAATGGGGGAACTGCAAAAATATACAGATGATGTTATGCGAGTTTTTTTTTAAAGAATTATTCCATCATTTGATTTTGATGCGTTCCGGTTTGACAAAGAGTATGAAGAAAATAAAGTAGATTTTGTTAAAACAATAAGGGAACTTAAAACATTATTGGAAACGCAGATAGAATGCATCAATGATGATAGGAAAATTGATAACTCGGTGTTGGTTCAGATAGGAGATGTAGAAATCCTATTTCGTAAGGTAGAAGAAGTTATTCCAGTTGTACTTAATAAGATGAATACTATTGCGACAGGGGAAGATAATGTATTTTAAATAGTTCTGCCTAATAAGATGGATACGGATATTATTGTTATTAATGCTTCACACAAGAGAGTTGTGCTGCTCGATACTTGGAAAGTAGCAACATCCAATATGCTGAATATTATTGAATTGATTGAATCGTGGATGATTTCGAATGAAATATGGTATATTCAACCTAGCGTTATTGAAAAGATTCCAGAAGTAAGGTTAAAAATAATTTTTGAGGATATAAGATATTGGCAAGGTGAACACAAATTATGGGAAGTATATGAGATGTCCATTTTTGATGATTTACGTCAAAAGTATTTTAAGATATACAAGGATAACGACAATTTGGATGATGAATATGAAGAGAAGGAAAGGCAAAAATTTATTCCGCAAAAGCGCTTAAATAAAGAACAAAGGGAGAAAAATATGCGAAGATTAATGGGAAAGCTACAATATTATGGAGATTTTCGAGATATGACAAAAGAGTAAACATACAGAAAATGGATAAATTCATTTTAAGTATAATTATCTCAGTGATTATGCCGATATTTTTCAAAAGTATTTATGAAAGGTAACGGTAATTAGATGGAAGGAATTGAAACATTTTTATCTCAAATAGTAACACTTGGTCTGGAATGGATTTGGAGTGTATCATGGTACTGGATACCAGCAGGGCTAGGATTTGCATTTCGATTTGGATTATTGAAATACAAAATATGGGATTCAGAAATGCGAGTCAAAGCGATCTTAAGAGATATCGGTATTATTTTCGCATTAACAATATTGTGGTCGGGTTTGAATTCCTATGAATTAGATAGTAATGCAGTAGTGATGGTTTTTATCTTGACTTTCGTTTACATTGCGTATGGTTTAGCAGAAAGTTGCGAAGAAACGGGAGGAAGTACAGAAAGCATATTACTGATTTTAAAAAGTGTATTATTAACAATGCTTTCATTTCAAGAAATAGGTGGAACTATTTTTGGAGCAATAGTGACAATTGGAATGGCTGTGATGGCATATAAGTTTTGGATCTGTAAAGAAAAGAAGACAGATTTGTTTGAGATAATCTTTTTATGTGTAGAAGCAGTTGTTTTGTCTATCATTGGTGAAATATATAACATACAAGGAATAGGGATTTTTTTATTTATATTTTTTGAAGAAACAGCATTATTCCTTTTAAACTATATTGTTAGGTATATAGCGTCTGTATTCTTCGGAGAGGCAGAGGAAAACTATTACTAAAAGTATGAAGTGCTGGAAAAGATGAATAGGAAGGAGGATACTAATTGAAAGATTTCGTGAGTTTTATTAAGAATTATTCGACAAGAGATTTTATCTATTTTTTCTCAGAAATATCAATCGAACTATATAAGAAACAGCAGAATAAATCAGAAAATGAATTAAGGTGTAGTATCACATTTCCGTTGAATGCCATCTTGCATGGATTTATACATCGGCAAGTGCAGGTGATGTTGTCGGCGTGGGATATTCAAGACATGGCGTATGTCTCAATTGTTAATGCAAATGATTACAGAAAAGAAATCATGACAAGAGAAAAAGCTGGTACAGTGGTAAATTTGTATAGAGGATATGAGAATGAACATTCCAATAGCGAATATATCAAAGATGCAAAATTGCCGGATATATTTAAGTTTATGATGGGCATGACATATGAACAGTTTAAGTATCAGAATTTGGCATGGACATATCAGAGCTTTAGCCGAAATTATCATATTTTGCTTGGCTCAAGTAAAATTAATAGGGATGAGATTGTTGATATAAATGAAATTACAAAAGAATTATTTGGTCTGAGTGCAGACGAGTATTTGACAAATGTACTTTATTTGTTGTGGTTATGCAGTGAGCGTCCCGATCCGTTAGGAGCAGAGGATGATCTATATAAGCACGGGGCAAACAGCATACTCACCAAGGAGAATTTGGAAAAAATTATTAATTATTATTCTGTTACATATGATGATGTAAGGAAGTCTCCAATACAGAAACAGTTGTTTTATAGCAAACCTTTTGTGATTACTCAAAAGAACAAAGAGACGATTATGGTCAGTATGTATTTGGTGCAGATGCTCTTTGCAGATGGTTTATATTGGTTGATTCGGGATTACTATTATAAAAATTGTAAAGGAACCGGGTTCATTAATGCTTTTGGAACAATGTTCGAAGAATATTTTATAGAACTGGCCGAGATTTATTTGACAGAGGAGATGTGGCACAAAATTCCGGAACAAGAAAAAAAGAGTGCAGATTTCTTTGTGGAATTTGGAGATGCAGTATTCTTGTTTGAATTGAAATCGGGACTACTTGGAATAAAGGCAAAACAGCAGGCTCCAGATGTTCAACAGATTGATATATTTTACAAAAGAAATATTTTAGAAGCACATGAACAACTTAAAATATCTGAAATGGAATACCAGGGAAAAAAGCCAGTTATTAAAATTTTTTTGTTGTATGAGAGCATGACGAATACGCAAATTGTGATGTCTTCGATACCGGAGATATTTGTCGATGATAGCAGGTGTTATATTATGACTATAGAAGATTTTGAAATGATGCTTGTTACATATAAGAATGATAAGGAAAAATTTGCGAAGGTAGTAAAAAAATTGGTAGACAATCAGAACAGTAATGCTCAGGTTACAAGTGTTTTACATGTCTTGAATGATTGTGATGCTGTTGGAGATATGCATTTTATTGAAGGCAGGGATTATTTTATGAAAATAGTAAAGAGAATGGAACAGGAACTGGAGGTATAATGAAATTCCTTTGCTGCTATGGTAAAATAGGACATATATTGATTTGAATATTGCGGAGGTAATTATGTCTGATAATAATATTGAGTGTTATGGAGAATTAGTTTCAGAAGTGCTATCTCAGCAGTATCTAATGAATCTTCCGTATATCCTTGCAGGGTATTTTTTCGATAAGGTAGCGTGGCTGTGGCGTGTATCACCGGGAAATAATGCTTCCGATAAGATGATGGCAGCCATGAACGGACTGAATGATCTATTTTCAAATCCGTTGCCAAGCTTTTCACCGAAAGATTTGCTGATCGGTATTGTGGGCGGCGTTGCACTCCGTCTTGTGGTGTATTTCAAAGCCAAGAATGCCAAGAAATTTAGGCAGGGTGTAGAGTACGGTTCCGCAAGGTGGGGAAATGCAAAGGATATAGAGCCTTATGTCGATCCGGTCTTTGAGAACAATGTCATACTGACAGAAACGGAAAGGCTGATGATGTCGGGCAGACCAAAGCAGCCGAAGTATGCGAGAAACAAAAACATACTTGTAATCGGTGGTTCCGGTTCCGGCAAGACTCGCTTTTTTGTGAAACCCAACCTGATGCAGATGCACAGCTCCTACGTTGTCACTGCTCCGAAAGGCACTGTGCTGGTCGAATGCGGCAGGATGCTGTCTAAGAATGATTACCGGATTAAGGTGCTTAATACCATTAACTTTGCAAAATCAATGCATTACAACCCTTTCGCTTACATCCGGAGCGAAAAGGACATTCTGAAACTCGTAAACACAATCATCGTAAATACCAAAGGGGAAGGACAGCAAGCCTCTGAGGATTTCTGGGTGAAAGCCGAAAAGCTCTATTACACGGCATTGATCGCATATATCTGGTACGAAGCACCGGAGGAAGAACAGAAATTTTCCATGCTGATTGATCTGGTGGATGCCAGTGAAGCAAGGGAAGATGATGAAAATTTCAAAAATGCGGTTGACCTGCTGTTTGAGGAGCTGGAGCAGAAGAACCCAAACCACTTTGCGGTAAGGCAGTATAAGAAGTATAAACTTGCCGCAGGTGATATATGCTCTAAGTGACTTCTTAATCATGATTTTGTCATGGTTAGTGAAGCAATCACTTAGAGCATTTTTGTTTCAGGAGGTACAGCGTAAGCGCTTAAGCGCTTACTTTTAAATAAAATTTTCTTAATTATGATATTAGGTGGTATGGTAGTTTCGATTTACATTATCGGGAAAAAATACGAATAATTAAATTACCTGCTATCGTTGTGGATATTACTAATTTACAACATTCTTCATGGGAAATAAGGAATGATGCAGAAGAGATTGTGTTAAGCGAATTAGCGTACATTTAAAACGTGGAAAGCTCCTTCGGGAGCTTTTTGCTGGTTATCAAGAAAGTATATAGAAAATGCATTAATCATATGGTATGATTTGAACAGAAGATAGAATCTTATGAAGTAAGAAGAATATTTTGAAGGAACGTAACTTAGAAGTTACAGAATTAAGTTAATCGTGCCATATGGCTTGATTATAAACGCAAAGATAAAAACGCAACGTACATCTTTGATGTGCCAGAGCCGGTAGGTAGCCCGGCCGTCCTATATAAATAGGGTAAGTAACCTGCCCCTCCGGGTTGTCCATTCTTTATTCAATCAATTTTAGGAGGGATTCTTATGGACAAAGTAAATGGAAAGCTGACAGTATTTTTTGAAGAGCCGTTTTGGGTGGGAATCTTTGAACGCATCGAAGATGGTAAATTATCTGTGGCAAAGGTAACATTTGGTGCAGAGCCAAAAGATTATGAAGTACAGGAATATATTCAAAAGTGCTATTTCAGTTTGAAATTCAGTCCGGTTGTTGAAACTGTTGTAAAGGATATCAAAAGAAATCCGAAACGGATGCAGCGGGAAGCAAAGAAACAGATGCTGGAAATAGGCATTGGTACAAAATCGCAACAGGCGTTGAAATTACAGCAGGAACAGAACAAGCAGGAACGCAAAGAGAAAAGACGCAAGAAAAAAGAGGCAGAAGAGCAGCGAATGTTTGAACTGAAACAGCGAAAGAAAAGAGAAAAGCGTAAGGGACATTAAAGTCCCTTGGGCTTTTACTCAAATCGAAAAGTGTTGAATAAAGCTTTCGGGAGGTGTTTCTATGAAGAAAAAAGTACTTGCAATTATGTTAGTTGCCATGTCAATAATGTTGATTTCGGCGTGTGGAAAAAAAGAAAAACTGTACGAAATTCCTGATCTATCGCAGTATAAGACAGATTATGTAGGAGATTCTTCGAATGTTATAAATATTGTAAGCGGTCAAGAGTATCCGGAGGGATACTCATATGATAGTATAGAGATACAGTCTGAAACAGAGCCTTATGGATTAACAGTTTTTCTAAAAGATGAGTCGTCTGCAGTCAAGCTTGAAGATGAATTGCAGGTTAATGCAGATATGACATTTGATTTGATTGGTAATTTGGGAACAATTGATTATAAAACAGCAGATAGCAAAGAAATTATTGTATCATATGAACGGTGATATATTTTTAGTCAACTTTTAGACAATTTGAAGAGCAGAATATAAAAAGGCGTATGGAAGTTTTGATTTCCATACGCCTTTTTGAAAGGAGTTTATTTTTGAACAAGAGATTTGTAAGAGCATGTTATCTACTCGAAGATGATTACAATTCCATATCATAGGACTTTTTCTTAGCTCTTGCAGGCTGATTTCGCCGCATTTCCTGTTCTCGCTGATATTTAAGTTCCCATGCACGATGGGAGAAGACATCCGAATCTTCCACATTGAGATAATCCACCTCATTGGCGGCAATATCACGGCGGTGATAGTCATAATACTTACCAAAAGTACCTTTGAACTGCTCGATCAGCTTATCCCGGAAATCAGGACGTATCTGGATTCTGGTGTCCAGCAATTCTGTATACTGTTCAGATTCAGGACGAAATTTTTCTTCCCGGAAAGCGGCGGCATCTTTTTCAAGCTGTTTTTTGAGCGAGATGTCCTGAGAATCTAGGATATCAAGATTGTTATTCATCCATGTCAGAGGAAGTCCGACAGCCAGATGGACATCTGCTTCACGGATGGAAAAGACATTCAGTTCCTTTACAATAGCCATTAGCGTCAGAAGATAATATTCTTCGTCCATAGCTTTATCCGGGATAAATTCTTTGTGTCCTTCGCCAATTCGGTAGTAAATGCCGTTATATTCCAGAATATTTCCGGTGAAGATTGGTTCAGTTTCATAGGCTTTGATGCCGGTTGGGGTGACGGTGTTTGCTGTTTTCATATTGCCGTAGCCATGATCTACAGCAATGATTTTTGTGTTTCTGAGTTCTCGCATAAAAAATACCTCCGTTTTCGTATTGATTGATTCAGCAGGTCATACCGGTGTGGTACTGCTTTGCTGTGAGATAAGCATACGAAAATATGAGGTAAAAGACATTGAGTGGAAATTGAGCTGGAATTGAGAAAAAAGATATATTGTGCGTACGTTCTTCATGTACTCTTGTTGTGATTTCATTGTTTTTTATCGTATAATATGGATACTGGAGGTGGTTTGGATGAAATACAAGATTTTAGTTGTCGATGATGATAAAGAATTGGTGAAAATGCTTTGTAGTTATTTTAATATGAAACAATATGAAACCATTACGGCTACAGATGGAATGGAAGCATTAAATAAAATAAAAATGAAACCGGATATTATTTTATTGGACATCAACATGCCACGTATGGATGGGATTGAAGTATGTCGTCTGATACGCAGTAAAGTATTATGTCCGATTTTATTTCTGACAGCAAGAGTTGATGAAGATGATAAAATTAATGGGTTGCTTTCGGGTGGGGATGATTATATTACGAAACCATTTAGTCTTCGGGAGTTGGAAGCGAGGATTGTCACAAACATAAAGAGAGAAGAAAGGCATCAACAAAAAACGGAATACCGTTTCATGGATGAAATGCTGATGGATTATTCTGAAAAAATAGTAGCTATAGCTGGACACAGGATAGAGTTCACAAAAATTGAATATCAGATTATTGAATTTTTATCCATGCATCCAGGGCAGGTGTTTGATAAAGAACGTATATATGCACAAGTCTGTGGATATGATGCGGAAGGGGACAGTAGAACGATAACGGAGTTAGTACGGCGTATAAGGAAAAAAATAGCGGATTATTCAGAAAAAGAATACATAGAAACTGTATGGGGGATTGGATACCGATGGAAAAAATAAGAAACTTGTCACTGAAAAAAACAATTCTGCTTTATTTTGTGATCAGCTTAACGGCAGCATTTCTGTTATCTGGATTTACAGTTCATTTTGCAAGAAATATGCAGAATAAAATATGGGAAAAATATATTGATTATGCAGATTATACGGACGTGTTTCAGCAATATGGAAAGAAATACGAGATTGAGATATCAAGACCTAATCAATCGCAGATGAATCGTTTGGACTATCATCTTTCGGAAATGTGTGACTTTATGGAAACATATTCGGTACTGATTTTTTCGATTGTTGGGAGTGTTGCTGCGGTATTCTTTTTTTATAAAAATAAGTTAAAGACACCTCTACAGGAACTAAAAGATGCCTCGCAAATGATTGCGGATAATGAACTGGATTTTCATGTGTCCTATGAAAATAAAGATGAGATGGGAACTTTGTGTAAAGAATTTGAAATGATGCGAAGTGCTTTAGCAGATAACAACAGAAAGATGTGGCGAATGATTGATGACGAGAAGGCTTTGCGGAATGCAATTGCACATGATATACGTTCTCCACTTTCCATATTGCGTGGGTATCAGGAAATGCTCTTAGAGTTTGTTTCTGCTGAGAGTATAAAAACAGAGGATGTTATTGATATCTTACAAACAGGCATGTATCAGATTGACCGTATAGAGCATTTTACGGAAAACATGAGAAAAATGTCCCATTTAGAACAGAGGGAACTGCAATGCTCAGAGATAGAATTATCGGAACTGGAAAAAAAGATTGAGGCAGAAGCTGCCATGCTGTCCAAGAAGGAAAGTAAATTATGTAAGGTAGAAAGAGCGCAGGAACAAAACATTGTGAAAGTGGATGAGGAACTTGTCATGGAAGTGACAGACAACTTACTGGAAAATGCGGTTCGATATGCACAAAAAAGTATTGCTTTGCAAATAAAGAAAAAGGATGGTTTTCTTATAATTTCTGTTGAAGATGATGGAATAGGATTCGTGGATACTGAGGAAAAAGTAACAGAGCCATTTTATCATAAGAATCTACAAGATGATTTAAAGCATTTTGGTCTTGGTATGTATATTTCTCGTATTTTCTGTGAAAAGCATGGAGGAAATTTGAAAATATATAATGTCAGACAGGGCGGTGCTCATGTAGAAGCTCTTTTCAAAGCTGAATAAAAATACTTTATAAGGCTGAAATCACAAATAAAGTGGTTTTAGTCTTTTTTGTTGTGAATTTATTGAGAATTGATTTGTATGATGTCGTTAAAGAAATAAAGAAAGGAAGAGATACAATGAAAACAATCATAAAAAGAAGTATACTTGATTATTTAAAGAACCCTGTTTTGTGGATTGGCTTGATTATTATAGTTACCAGTATGTATCAATGTCTGTCATCGTATTTGCAAATTCATTATATCAAACAGAATGAACAGATCACACAAAATGACGTAGCATTGGAAGATGCTGATGTCATGGATGGGTACATTCCCACATCTGATGATAAAGAAAGAAGAAGGGAGTGGGAAGATACGATCAAAGAGACGCTAATGGACACCTCCAAAAATGGTTTTGGATTTAGCAGGCAGGAAGCAGATCATGTAATGAAAGAAATTCAGAATATGGATGTAAAGACTGCTTCTGAGTTTTTGGAATCCCAATATGGCTATTATAATGCAATATATGCTTATGAGGACCTTGAAATTCATAAGGGGACAGCAGAAGAAATCAATCATTATATCGAGCGGAAATTATCCGAACATTCTTTTTCCTGGTACTTTGCCAAAAAATTTACGGATTTTGCAGGATTGCATATGGCCTTTTTTGCAACAGTCTTGCTATCATTTTTATTTATTCAGGATACACGAAAAAGTACCTATGAATTATTACATACAAAGCCTGTTACGGCAGTCCAATATATATGTGGGAAAGTAATAAGCGGATTCATTAGTATGCTGGGAGTATTAGTGATTTTGAATGTTATATTCTTTATGCTGTGTTTGAAAACGTCTTTAGAATCGGGCTTTCCAGTAACACCAATTGATTTTTGCGTGAATTCTCTGATCTATATTATTCCGAATATTTTGATGATATGTTGTGTCTATACAATTACAGCAGTAATATTTAAAAATCCGCTTCCGGCAGCACCAATCTTGTTTTTGCACATTATATATTCAAATATGCTGACCATGAAGAATGATATTTATTATATGAGACCGTTCTCTATTATGGTGCGATTCCCTGGCAGATTTTTTGAAACACATGCAGCCAAAATGTCAAACATAAATCAGATTATTCTTGTAATTTCATCAGTTATATTAGTATGTATTTCTGTTACAATCTGGAAAAGGAGGAGGGTTCATTGAAAACGGAACTAAAAAACTGCCTGTCGTTATATAAGATTTTTTATTCATGTGCATTTATACTGATATTGTGTGTTATTCATCCGATTATATACTATGAAGAAATCGGTTCAGCAATTCAGTCTCCAATAGCATTTTTAACAATTATTTTTTGTAGTGACACATATTTGATGGAAGTAAAAAGTAAGCGTGCCGATGTATTTCATTTGTATGATCAAAAAAAGCAGTTAAAAGTAATATCGCAGAGAGTGGGCGTTCAAATATTATATTTATTAATACTTTCTTGTGTTGGATATGTTTTGTTTTACTGGCAAAAACCGGGCAGTGTAAACGAAGGCATTTCGGGTATTCAGATATTTCTTTTATATTTCATTGCAATGTTTGGAACTATCTGGCTTTGGAGTATATGCTCTGTGATTTTGTGTACATTGCTTCGAAATATGTGGGCAGGTATTGGATGTTTATTTGGAATTGTCATTGGACTTATATCAAAAGCGGGAAGTTCATTTTTCGGAAATCTGGGATTGTTTTCTTTCAGCTTTTGTGAACCTACTCAATTAATGTCCGAGAGTTGGATTTATGGAACGCTTGTGTCTTTTATAGCGGGGCTGTTTTTATTTGCAGTATTACCAATGACTTTAAAGAAAAGAGGATAGATTATGAGTATTAGAATAAATGATTTAACAGTTAGATTTAAAAATGGTGTAGTTGCAGTAAATAAGGCATCTCTTGAAATACCTAAGGGAATTTACGGACTTTTGGGTGAGAATGGTGCCGGAAAAACCACTTTGATGAGGGTTCTTACAACTGTTTTAAAACAAACGGAAGGAATGGTTTCCCTTGATGGAATTCTGTATAACGAGGGAAATTATGAGAAAATACAGAAAAAGATTGGTTATCTTCCACAGGAAATCGACTTATATCCGAATCTTACGGTGAAAGAATGTCTTGTATATATGGGGGGACTGTCAGGAGTAGCCAGAAATGACCTCGAACAAAGAATTACCTATTATCTGGAAAAGACTTCTCTTACAGAGCATCAGAATAAAAAAATGCGGCAATTATCTGGTGGTATGAAGAGACGTGTCGGACTCATACAGGCACTTCTTAATAATCCGGATTTTTTGATTATTGATGAACCTACCACCGGGTTAGATCCGGAAGAAAGAATCAGGATCCGCAATCTTTTGGTTGATTTTTCAAAGGATAGAACTGTGCTGTTTTCCACTCATGTAGTAGAAGATTTAGCAGCAACCTGTACACAGCTTGCCATTATGAAAAAGGGAAGTTTTTTATATTCTGGAAGCGTGAGTGGGTTGCTGGAAAATGCAAAGGGCTGTGTTTGGAATTGTACGGTACAAAATGCAGAAGAAGCCCGTTTGTTAGAAGCCAATTATTCTATATCATCTAAGCAGTATGTAGAAAATGGAATTCATATGAAAGTATTAAGCAAAGGAAAGCCAAATGAGAATTGTGTCCTGGATAATGATATCACTTTGGAAGATGCATATATTTATTTGACGAATAGTTGAATATAACGGCGGGCAAGTTGCCCGCCGTAAATTATGCTTATTTTGTTAAAAGACCGGATAGATTTTTTCCAATGCAAAATCCAATCTGTGGATATAACTCCTGATCAAGAAAATGCGGATATTTTTAAATTGATTGTGTCAATTTAAAATCAATTTCTATTCAATGTGGTTTTCCGGTAGGTTCTGTAAAATAAGCTCAGATTAAAACAATGACGGGAGGAGCTTATGCAACAGAATATTGAATTTGAGCGGTGCATTGATTTTCTGGTACGGATGATTGATAAGTACGGCGAAGAAGTCCTCCGGGAGTTGGAGGAAGAAAAATAGAATAAAGAAGAAAAAACAGCATAGAATACTTCTTTTCATAGCATTTGTAAGACCGTCGAAGTCTCCTTTTCACAGGTTCGGCTTGCTATTCTCCATCGGAAACAGAGTCTTTCTTTTTTTAGACTTACCAGAAATCATTTCATGCCCAGAATAGATAGCTATGATCATGCAGAACAGAGAGCTACAAGCAAAATACTTATGAGCGGATTTCATATTTTTATAGCCAGTATAAAAGATTCCAAACATTGCTGCCGATGCACCAAGTGACCAATATTTATGTGCTTTCATCTTAGATTTCTCCTGCGTTTTTTTATTATGATTCAGTTTTTTTCTTTTATTTATAAAGAAATGAGGAACACATCTGTATATAGCGAGATGGTTTCTCTTTTTGTTATGCGGTTTTTTGTACAGCCAGCGCTTCGATTTCTTCTAAGGTCAGGTCTGTAAAAGCGGCAATATCTTCGTAAGTGAGTTTACCGGAGGCCAGCATACGTTTAGCAATTTCAATGCGTTCAGCTTTTCGCATATTTTCCATCTCTCTGCACATAGTCAAAACTCCTTCCTCATCTTCTTTAAAATAACGTACTCTGTCAGCAAGGATTTTATAATACATGTCTTTCGGATTGGTACAGGAAAAATCGTGCATTAGTTTTCCGAGTTCTGTTTCATCTTTGATTTGGGAATTTATATAAATAATATGAGCTTCATCACCGAATGGTTCACCGGTTTCCTGGATGATGCGGTCAACATGATAAATTGGAAGCCCGGCTTTTAATACATCATTTTCGGTAATAAAAATCACATAGGTTTCAGTGAGAGCATCATATTTATCGCCAGCTTCAGTTATATTGGCATCTATAAGACTGCTATTGTATCTTGCACGTTTTGCATCAGCACCACGATCACTTCTTTGAATTTCTATATTATAAATGCGGTTATTGGAATCAACAGCTAATATATCCAAGCGAATAGAACGTCCCTGTAAATTTTTTATATCGTATTGTCCCTGCACAGATTGTACTTTAAGGTCATGTCTTTGCAAAATAATTTGAAGTAGAAATTCCGCACATGCCTTATCTTCAAAAACTTTACTCATAAAATCATCATCTAAAAGACGGAACCCCTGAGGCGTTGTAGATCTTCTTTATGTTTTTGCTCAAAATCTAATGTTTCTTCTGTATTATCCATTGTAAAAACACCACCTGCTTTCCTTTAGAATGGGACATAGTAAACATGGATTCCTGTATCATTATTTTAACATGGCAAATAGTAATCCTCAATACCTGAATTTTGAAATGACAAATGCCGATAAAAAATAACAGTCTATAAATCTTTTACTTTTTCAATCTGTTCATTCACATCTTTAAGTTGCTGTTCAGTATCTTTTAAAGATTTTCTGGGAGCACTGGTCTGGTCTGATGCCTGATTGAGTTCTACATGGAAATCATCAAGAGAATCATAGCCATGTTCCTGTATGTAGGCAACAGTCTGAGCCATCTGCTTCAAATTGGTGAGCTTTACTTTTTGAGCATAGGCTCCACTTTGCTGTGCTTTAATACAGGTTTGCAGATCTATGACAAGCCGGAGATCTGATTTTATGAAAATGAATGGTGTAGAGATAGCAGAAGTATCAGAGAAAGGAACAGTTGGTAAATCTGTGGAAGTATTCGGAGACTGCTGTTCCAGAATTTCTTCTTTCTGTTCTCTATGGGATTTCGTGTTTTCCTCAAATGCTTTCAAGAGAAAATCTTCTGTGTATCTGGTTCCAAGATTCCTTTCAGTGATATATTTTTTTCTGCCAGGGTGAAGATAGCTGTATCGGTTTCGACTGATCGTGAAGATGATGTGATATTTTACATCAAGGATTTTTGAAAATTCCTCTGGTGATTGGGCGGTGCTTGCAGCATCATCAATAGCGTCACGAAGAAATTGTTTTTCTGTCTGGTAACGTGTTTCCTTTGGTGTGATTCCATCTTCTTTCATTTTCTGATTCAGTTCATCGAGCTTTTCCTGTCCACGGCGTTGTGCCCAATATTCTTTTTCTGTGATTTTTCTTTCAGCAGGAGTGAGCAGATCAACCTGATGTAGCGGGTGGATTACTCCACCCATTGCTGTTAACCGATTGTTTTAATTGGACAATCTAACCGCTTTTAACCGAGCATTTTAACTGGACGCTCTAACCGCTGCGCAGATATTTCTATCTGTGTTTTTATTATATGCAATTTACAGTAAAAAACCAATGCCTTTAATTGCTAAAATTTTATGAACTTTTTTCGATATCTATGGAATCGTTTTTATCACAGACAGGAACAAAAAGAAAGAGATAGCAGATGGGTATAAAAAGTTTGCTTGGTTTCGGTCAGGCGAGGGATAAGCCTGTACGGAATTACAGTAATGGTGAGTATTCGTTCAATTTCGGACAAAGCACCAGCGGAAAGAGCGTCAATGAAATAAGAAACATTGATAAAGGTTTATCTGATGGCTTGGAATGCATTGGTTGAGAACCGAGAGGGAGAAAATTTAACTAATGCTATTGAGTCTTCAGACATTGGGAATAAAACCTTATGTTTGCAGGCTTTTTGTTTACAGAAAAATTTTTCGTGGATATAATAAACATGACATATAGTTGTCGTGTTGTGTTAGATATGATATGTATGGAGTGTGGAAACTATGAAGACAGATAGGCTTATTGGGATATTGTCAATCTTACTGCAGGAAGAAAAGACAACGGCTCCTGAACTGGCAGAAAAATTTGAGGTATCCCGCAGGACAATAAACCGGGATATTGAAGACCTTTGCAAAGCAGGCATTCCAATAAGGACGGCACAGGGGACCGGTGGTGGTATTAGTATTATGGACGGATATCGTATGGATAGGACGATTCTGACATCCAAAGATATGCAGATGATCCTTGCGGGGCTGAGAAGTCTTGACAGTGTGAGTGGAAACCGATACTACGGTCAGTTGATGGAGAAAATCCAGACCGGATCATCAGAGTTTATCAGTGAAAGAGACTCTATGTTGATTGATTTGTCTTCATGGTATAAAGGCTCTCTTGTTCCGAAAATCGAAGTAATCCAAAATGCAATAGAAAACAGGCATACTATACAGTTTAAGTATTATGCTCCATCTGGAGACAGCAACCGAAGGATAGAACCGTATTATCTGGTTTTTAGGTGGTCAAGCTGGTATGTATGGGGGTGGTGTTTAGAACGTGAAGATTACAGATTGTTTAAGTTGAACCGTATGGATTGCGTTACAGAATCGGAGCAGTTTTTTATGTGCAGAAATGTACCAATGCCGAATTTGTCAAATGAGAAGATATTTCCGGGCGGGATAAAGGTAAAAGTCCTTTTCGCCCCGGATGTAAAGTGGCGGTTGGTTGAAGAATTTGGACCGCATTGCTTTACCAGGACGGATGATGGAAGGCTGCTTTTTTCGGCGGATTATACAGATATGGAAAACCTTGTGACATGGCTCATGACATTTGGAGCAAAGGCTGAGGTGCTTGAGCCGAAAGAAGCACGGGACATTATCCGCAGGAATGCGGAAGAAACATTAAAAAGCTATGGAGGATTAGGAAAATGACGTTTGATTATAAAAAGGAATACAAAGAGTTTTACATGCCGAAGGGAACACCGTCTATTGTCAGAGTCCCGAAAATGAATTATATAGCGGTGAGGGGAAGCGGTAATCCAAATGATGCAGATGGAGAATATAAGCAGTCTATTGGACTTTTGTATGGAATTGCATTTACGATAAAAATGAGTAAAAAGGAAGACCATCAGATTGACGGATATTTCGATTATGTGGTGCCGCCATTAGAGGGATTCTGGTGGCAAGAAGGCGTGTCAGGAATCGATTATGCGCGCAAGGAAGAATTCAAGTGGATTTCTGTTATTCGCTTGCCTGATTTTGTTAGCAGGGAAGATTTTGACTGGGCAGTCAGAAAAGCTACGGAGAAAAAGAAACAGGATTTCTCCAAAGTTGAGTTCTTTTCGTATGATGAAGGTCTGTGTGTACAGTGTATGCATATCGGATCGTATGACGATGAGCCTGCTACAGTAGATGAGATGCACAGATTTATGGAAGAACAAGGATATGCACTGGATATTACTGATCAGAGAATGCACCACGAAATTTATTTGAGTGATGCACGGAGGGTGGCACCGGAGAAACGCAAGACTGTGGTCAGGCATCCGATAAGGAGGGCTTAAAGGTATGGAATATATTAGAGTTACGAAAGAAAATCTTGAAAAGGAGCACATTTGCTGCGCCATTTCCAACAATAAAGATATTCAGGTATCATCAAAAAAGGCATGGCTTGCGGATAGATTTGATGAAGGTCTTGTGTTTCTTAAGAGCGTAGAACGCGGCAAGTGCTTTATTGAGTACATACCTGCGGAGTGTGCATGGAATCCAATCGAAGCACCTGGTTATATGTATATTAATTGTTTGTGGGTGTCCGGATCTTTCAAAGGCCATGGATATTCAAGTGACTTACTTTCCGAGTGTATTGAGGACAGCAAAGAAAAGGGGAAGAAAGGCCTATGTATTCTTGCAGCAGCAAGGAAAAAGCCATTTCTGGCCGATTCGAAGTTTCTAAAATATAAAGGATTTAAAGCTTGTGATGAGGCTGATAATGGAATCCAGCTATGGTATCTGCCGTTTGAAGAGAAAACTGAGCCACCGGTGTTCAAGGAATGTGCAAAACACCATCATATAAATGAAAGCGGCTATGTTCTTTATTATACAAACCAATGTCCTTTTAATGCAAAGTATGTACCAATCTTGGAAGAAACCGCTCAGAAGAATGGTATTCCACTCAAAGCTGTGAAGATTGAAAATAGGAAGGATGCTCAGAATGTACCAACGCCAATCACGACTTATGCACTATTTTGTGATGGGGAGTATGTTACGAATGAGCAGATGAATGATAAGAAATTCTTAAAGCTGGTGGGAAGATAGGAGAAAACAACATGGCATCAACAAAGGTATATTTGAATTTATGTTTCTCTCTTAATTTATGGCAGGTTTTATCGAGCTGAAGCCGGTAATAAAAAAATACTATAAAACAAAACAGAAAAGCTGACGTAAAAATAGCAGGTACCATAAGGCCTGCGAGCATTTTTTCTTATATTTAACTGTCAAACTCCCGTGTATTGATTTTCTGGTACGGATGATTGATAAGTACGGCGAAGAAGTCCTCCGGGAGTTGGAGGAAGAAAAACAGAATAAAGAAGAAAAAATAGCATAGAATACTTCTGAGCGGATATGGCTGAGAATGTTTTGACATATTGACAGGACATTTAAAATGACGTATACTAAGCTCAGTGATCGTTCTGTAGAA
>NZ_JAJDMI010000053.1:0-22820 GCF_020593505.1 Blautia sp. DFI.3.45 | reverse complement strand
TTCCTTACTGGATGTAAGGGATATTAACCATAAATATATTGTAGTAGGAAGAAAGAAAAAAAGAAATAGTGTGATAGGCGTTTTGCACGGAAATAAAAATACATTGACAGGGATTATAGATGTTGCAATGGTTGGTTCAATGTACAGCAGAGGAAAATTTAATGAACGGATTAATTATTACGGAATGGTAATTATGGATGAATGTCATCACGCAGCTTCTAACACATCTATGGAATTATTGCAGAAAATAAATGCAAAATACGTGTATGGTGTTTCTGCTACACCTAAACGTGGTGACAGTCTTGATCGGATCATCTATATGCTGTTAGGACCTTTGAGACATAGATTTACTGCATTGGAGAGGGCTAAGGAACAGGGGATTGGACATTATTTTGTCCCAAGATACACAAGAGTAGTTGATACGGTAGAAAGCAAGGATAATATTAATAAAGCATATAATTTGATTAGTACCAGTAAGGTGCGTAATGAAATGATTGTAGATGATGTTATAACCTGTATTACGAGAAAACAGACTCCTGTAATTTTAACGAGATTTAAGGAACATGCAAAATTTTTATATGATGCCCTGAAGGGAAAAGCTGATCATGTATTCCTTTTATATGGTGATAATTCTGATAAGGAAAATACAGAAATAAGAGGAAGATTAAAACAGGTACCTGGAAGTGAATCACTTGTATTAGTGGCAACCGGTCAGAAGATAGGAGAAGGATTTGATTTTCCAAGACTGGATGTATTAATGCTTGCAGCACCTGTATCTTTTGAAGGACGCCTGGAACAGTATGTAGGTAGATTAAACAGAGATTATGTCGGAAAAGAAGCCGTTTATGTGTATGATTATATCGATTCTCATGTGCGTTATTTTGATAAAATGTATGCAAAAAGATTGAGAACATACAGGAAGACAGGATTTTCAATCTGGACGCAAGAGTCGCAACCTAAACAACTAGTAAATGCAATATTTGATTCTGTAAATTATACCGAAAAATTTGAGCAAGATATTGTAGAGTCAGAAAAAATGGTGGTAATTTCCAGTCCGGATATCAGACAGGATAAAATTGACAGATTTTTATTACTAATCAAGAAGAGACAGGAAGTAGGGGTAAAGGTCACGGTTATTACAACAGATCCGGAAGATATTACTTACGGAAAGTCAGATGTATGTCATGAATTAATCAGAGCAATGCAATTGGTAGGAATAAATGTGATAACAAGAACAGAAGTAGAAGAATGTTTTGCTGTTATTGATGATGAAATAGTATGGCATGGCGGGATGAATCTACTTGGAAAAGCTGATGTCTGGGATAACTTAATGCGTATCAGAAATTCACAAGTTGCAACTGAATTGTTGGAAATTGCTTTGGGATATTCTGAGGAAGGGAGGAAAAGTGAATAAAAAGATTAAATGCGATATATATACCAGGGTATCCACAACCATGCAGGTAGATGGTTACAGTCTGGATGCCCAGAGAGAAAAACTTAAGAGATATGCAGAATTTCAGAATATGGAAATCGTAAATGAGTATTCCGATGAAGGTAAGTCTGGAAAGAGCGTAGAGGGCAGACCGGAATTTCAGAGAATGTTGGATAATATTGAGAATGGAACAGATGAGGTACAGTTTGTACTGGTGTTCAAGCTTTCCAGATTCGGGCATAATGCGGCAGATGTTTTAAATTCTTTGCAGAGGATGCTGGATTTTGGAGTGAATCTGATCTGTGTAGAAGATGGAATTGACAGCTCAAAAGATAGCGGAAAGCTGATGATTTCTGTTCTGTCTGCGGTGGCAGAGATTGAACGAGAGAATATCCTTGTTCAGACAATGGAGGGACGTAAGCAGAAAGCCAGGGAAGGAAAATGGAACGATGGATTTGCTCCATATGGCTATGAATTGGTAAATGGAGAATTGCAGATCGCAGAGGACGAAGCAGAGATTATTCGTCTGATCTATGATAAATTTATTCATACCAATATGGGAATTTCTGCGATTGCTACATGGCTGAACCAGCATGGATATAAAAAGAAAAAACGACAGAATAACACTTTGGACGCATTTGCCGCTTCATTTATAAAAGGCGTTCTGGATAATCCGGTATACTGTGGAAAGCTGGCTTATGGACGAAGGAAAAACGAGAAAGTCTCTGGTACAAGAAATGAATATCGCATTGAAAAGCAGGAAAATTATATGCTGCACGATGGTATCCACGAAGGGATTATTTCAGAAACAGACTGGGAGCTGGCTCATCAAAAACGGGAAAAAACAGGTGTGAAATATGAAAAGACACATAGCCTCGATCATGAGCATATTTTATCCGGAATATTGAGATGTCCGTTATGTGGAAGCGGTATGTATGGAAACGTGAACCGAAAGAAAAAGAAAGACGGAACTTTATATAAGGATTATTTCTATTATGCCTGCAAACATCGTCGCCTGGTAGATGGTCATAAATGTGGATATCGTAAACAATGGAGCGAAGAGAAGATTAACAATGCAGTGGAAGAAGTTATTCGGAAGCTGGTGAAGAATCCGAAATTTGAAGAAGCAATTCTGAATAAAATCGGTTCAAGAATTGATACAGAAGAAATAGAAAAAGAGATTGAAAGACTGGAAAAACAGTACAGGCAGTTGACCGGAGCAAAAGGAAGACTTGGACAGCAGATGGATAGCCTGGATATCATGGATAAATTTTATGAGAAGAAATATCAGGATATGGAGACAAGGTTATACCGTTTGTATGATGAGATTGAAGGCGTGGAGAACAGTATAGAAGAAGTCAAGAACCGCCTGTTGAATATCCGGCAACAGAAAATATCAGAAGAAAATGTCTATCAATTTCTTTTATATTTTGATAAACTATATGATAAGTTCACCGACCTGGAGAAGAAAGAATTTCTTAACAGCTTTGTAGAACAGGTGGACATTTACGAGCAGGAGCAGCCAGATGGCAGATTCCTGAAGCACATAAAGTTCCGTTTTCCGGTGTATTTTGGAGATAGAGAGACACAGGAACTTTGTTGGGACAACGAAAGTACCGTTGAAAGTTGCGCTTTATTGTCTAAACTAGAATAAAAACTGGATGAGAAGGTGACTAGTACATCGTTTTCGAAATAACTATACCACTCACTTGTCTGCGAATCCGATTGCACAGGTCTAAAAGCCTCAGCGTAGCCCGCTACGCCTGCGTTTTTATACCAGCACACTCGAATCCGCATCCTACGCGATTGGTATAGTTATTTACGAAACGATGTACTAGAATTCGAAGAATCGCCATATAAGTCAACAAATGCCGGGTAAACTGATGACTAGAATTCGAAGAATTGCCATATAAGTCAACGAATGCCGGGAAAGCATATGACTGGAATTCGAAGAATCGCCATATAAGGCAACGAATATCGGGAAAGCATATGACTGGAATTTGAAGAATTGTCATATAAGTCAACGTATGTCAGGGAAACTGATGACTGGAATTTAAAGAATCATCATTTGAGTCAATACATGATTGATATTTGTTGACTAGGAGGTGCATATTTTTGGCATCGTGAAGCGTGTTTCTGTGAACAGTAACGAGGTGGTGCTTATGAGTTCCAGACTGACAAAAAATCTACTTGATAAATATAGATCAATATGATAAAATAAGGCCATTCTCCGCGAGGGAGTAATCGGCATATTCCGGAACATTTTTCAGATATGTTTTGAAGAGTGTGTAGTACTATCGACATAATGGTGCCATATGCACCCGGTATTACAGTAAACGATGAGACTCATGGACAGTTAAAACAGCTGTCTGTGTGTCTCTTTTTTTATGCTGCAGGAATATTACAGCAGCTCAGATAACATAAAAAAGTCTTCAGGGAAGGGTTCTATGTTACTGAAAAATTATTTTATACAGGAAAAGGAGCAAAAAAAACATGAATATTTTTGAACTTTTTATACTGGCGATAGGCCTGTCTATGGATGCATTTGCAGTATCTGTCTGTAAGGGCCTTTCCCTGGGCAGAATCAATGCAAAGCATATGTGTATCGCAGGCGCATGGTTCGGGGGATTTCAGGCATTAATGCCCCTTGTGGGATATTTTGGCGGACGATTCTTTGCAGATAAGGTTACCCGATACAGTCACTGGGTAGCTTTTGTCCTTCTGGTGTTCATTGGTGCCGGCATGATCAAAGAATCGAAAGAGGAAGAACATGTAAATGCGGATATGGATATAAAATCCATGTTCATCCTTGCAGTGGCTACCAGTATTGATGCACTGGCAGTGGGAGTGACATTTGCTTTTCTGAAAGTAGAGATTGTATCAGCAGTATCCTTTATCGGTGGGATCACCTTTGTCTGTTCAGCAGCAGGGGTAAAGATAGGCAGTCTTTTCGGAATGAAATACAAATCCAAAGCGGAATTATGCGGAGGTATTATCCTTATCCTCATAGGTACAAAAATCCTGCTGGAAGGACTGGGAATGATATAAATAATAATTACAAATCTCAACTCAAACGTGTTATAATACTACTATCAATGAACAGGCATGAAATGATTATCCGCCTGAATAATTTAAATAACATATCAGGGAGGTTTCTATTATGAAAAAAGTAAAAACAGCAGCAGCACTTTTATGCAGTGCATGTCTGGTACTTTCAGGAACTGCTGTACCGACAATGGCAGATTCAGTGAAGGTTGTGACGCTGGGAGCCGATCTTACTCAGGACCAGAAGAATACAATGATGAAATATTTTAATGTAGACAGTAACCAGGTACAGATTCTCACTATCACTAATCAGGATGAGAGAGATCATCTGAGTGCTTATGTACCGTTAGAGCAGATCGGAACCAGAACAGTGAGCTGTGCATATGTAAAGCCGACTCAGTCAGGCGGTATCAAAGTAAGGACAGCCAATCTTAACTGGGTAACATGTAACATGATCGCAACGTCACTTTCCACATCAGGTGTCAAGAACTGTGAAGTGGTAGCAGCCTGCCCGTTTGAGGTATCCGGCACCGGAGCGCTTACAGGTATTCAGATGGCGTACGAGACAGCTACAGGGGAGCAGCTTGACAGCACGAAGAAAGAACTTGCTACAGAGGAAATGGTAGTGACAGGAAATCTGGCTGATGAGGTTGGAAAGAATGATGCAACTACTGTTATGAATAACTCGAAGATACAGGTTATCAAAGATAATGTCCAGAATGTGGATGATATCTATAATATCGTAGTAAATGTTGCTCAGCAGAATAATGTAAATCTGGATTCTGACCAGATTAATAAGATCGTAGAGCTTCTGAAACAGATTGCGCAGCAGGAGTACAATTATGATGATGTAAAAGCAACACTGGAGCAGGTAGAACAGAATACATCCGGTGATAATGATGAGCTTGGTGATATTGATGATGAAGAGGATGACACTGTAAATGCAGGTGATCCAGCAGATGGTGATGATATCCTGAATAATGTGGATAACAGTGCTTTAGGCGGAGATATCGTAGAGAGTTCCACAGAGAATCCATCGCTGGAGGAGGATTCAGGTCTGATTGAGGACGACGGGGACGATCAGAGTGACGGAGACCTCAGCGAAACAGAGGAACCGCAGGAGCCGGATGGTGATGAAACTACGGATGACAGTACGCTTGGAAATACAGATGAAGGTGATACAGACTCCGATGAAGGAACAGATGATACAGAAAATGATACCACATCAGATGAATTGGATACTTCTGCACTGACAGAAGATCAGAAAACCATGTTTGATAAAGCTGAGAATTTCTGCAAGGGAGAATATGAAGGCGATACCACTGCTCTTACAACAGCTATGGAAGATGAAACAGCAACAGCTTCCGTAACTCTTGATGCTGAAAATGGTGCAACTCTTGCTAAGAATGTGGAGAAGGCATATCTGAAAATTCTTACAGAAGGCACAGCTTCTTATCAGGCAGATGGAACTGAAATTTACATGAGCACAGAGCTCAATATGGTAGATAAGTCCATGAAGGAAATCTTCGGATTAAGTGCAGATGCACAGGCAAGTCCGGAGCTTGGAGAACTTTCAGATGATGACAGACAGACCTTATATAATGAAACAATGAAATTCTTTGAGAAACTCTACGGAGAAAGCACAGAGACTTATGATACAACGGATGCAGATTCCACAGAGACTGCAGGCGGCGAGGAAAATGCAGAATAATCAAAGCATCATGCAGATTTCAGAGAATAAGGATGGTTCTGCAAAGGTATTGTTCAGGATACGAAAAGCAGAGATGGCAGATGTGGATGAGATTATGGCTGTTATGCATGAAGCGAAGAATGATAAAGAGCATCCGGACTGGTTTGTATCTGATGATGAGGAATATGTCAGGACACATATAGAAGAACAGGGTTTTGTGATCGTGGCACAGACAGCAGAAGGTTCTGTTGCGGGTTTCTTCCTTATTAAATATCCTGAAAACAGGGAAGATAATCTGGGAACTTATCTTGATTTTGATGAGGAACAGCTTTCCCATGTTGCAGTCATGGATTCGGCAGTTGTGTGTTGTGCATACAGGGGAAACGGGCTGCAGGGGCATATGCTGGAAGAAGCGGAGAGATTGCTGGATACAGACCAATATTATTATCTGATGTGCACCATACATCCGGATAATCAGTTCAGCAGACATAATATGGAAATCCATGGATATGAAGTTAAGAGAACGGCATTCTGTTACGGAGGTCTGCCAAGATGTATCCTTCTTAAGGAGTTAACCGAATCAGGGAAGTCCCCTGCACAGGTTGTGAAAAGCAGCAAACAATAATAGCAATGGAAAGCAGTTGGTGAAATTTTTGTGATTTTGCCGGCTGCTTTTTGTTATGTATGGAAAAAATGAGATGAATGTGATAAAATGATGTGATTATAGCAATCCTCGTAAATAATGAATCTTAATCCGGCCCATCAGAGTGTGAAATCTGAAACTGTCTTAAATGCATTATTTATGTTACTGTTCACTGGTAGTATCCCGCGAGGTGTTTTTTGTGAGCGAAGGTCACAGAAAACCCGAGACATACTGCGCGAATTTATGCGATTAGCATAAATTAAGTTTGCGAAGCAAACGATACTCCTTGGGCATTGCACAAGGAGGTTCATATTTCCTGCATCGCGAAGCGTGTTGCTGGGAACGGAGTGAACAGTAACTTATTTATGAGGGCTGCTATAGAAAACAGAGTCATATAATTGACAAAAGATAAACATAAAAATACAAGGAGAAATACGAATGGGAATGGCAGTAGTAACTCTGAAAAAGGGAGAGGGAAGACTTCTGAAATCCGGCGGAATGTGGATTTTTGATAATGAGATAGATACAGTCATGGGAAATTTCGAGAACGGTGATATTGTACTTGTCCATGATTTTGACGGATATCCTATGGGAAGAGGGTTCATTAATACTAATTCTAAGATTACGGTGCGTCTTATGACCAGAGATGAAAATGTTGATATTAATGAAGAACTTTTGGAGAAGCGTGTACGTGATGCATGGGAATATCGTAAGAAAGTGGTAGATACAGGATGCTGTCGTCTGATTTTTGCAGAGGCAGATTTCCTTCCGGGAATTGTGGTGGATAAATTTTCGGATGTACTGGTAGTTCAGTCACTGGCTCTGGGGATCGATCGTTTTAAAGAAACAATCGTAGAACTCCTCAGGAAAGTCCTGGCAGAAGATGGGATCACTATTCGCGGTGTTTACGAAAGAAGCGATGTGAAGGTGCGCAAACAGGAAGGAATGGAAATGGTTAAGGGTTTTATAGGACCAGAGTTTCCAACACTTGTGCAGATTGAAGAAAATGGTGTAAAATATGAAGTTGATGTAAAGGACGGGCAGAAGACAGGATTTTTCCTGGATCAGAAGTATAACAGACTGGCAATCCAGAAGCTTTGCAAAGGTGCGAAAGTTCTGGACTGCTTTACACATACAGGTTCCTTTGCACTCAATGCCGGAATTGCAGGTGCTGAAAGTGTAACCGGTGTGGACGCCTCTCAGCTGGCGGTAGATCAGGCAACCGCTAATGCGGCATTGAATGGTTTATCTGACAGTGTGAAATTTATCTGTGAAGATGTTTTTGAACTGCTCCCAGAACTGGAAGAAAAGGGTGAGAAATTTGATGTTGTAATTCTTGATCCTCCGGCATTCACCAAATCCAGAAATTCTATTAAGAATGCAGTAAAAGGATACAGGGAAATTAATCTGCGTGCCATGAAACTGGTAAAAGACGGAGGTTTTCTTGCAACCTGTTCCTGTTCTCATTTTATGGATTATGAATTATTTACCAAAACCATCGGACAGGCAGCAAAGAATGTACATAAAAGACTTCGCCAGGTAGAATACAGGACACAGGCACCGGATCATCCAATCCTGTGGGCGGCAGATGAGTCTTATTATCTGAAGTTCTATATCTTCCAGGTATGCAATGACAGATAATTATATAATATGATATCAGAGCCAGAGTGTACTTGCACGATAAGATTTTTGAGAAAACAGGGATTTCTGTAGCAGAGCAGAGGATTCCGGATGTTTGAGAATAAAGAAAGAGAGGAAATAATATTATGAGTTTCAGAGAAGTAAAAGCAGAAGAACTGACAATGAATCCATTTACCAAGATTGGAAAGGAATGGCTGCTGATCACAGCCGGAAATGAAGAAAAATGCAATACCATGACAGCAAGCTGGGGTGCAATGGGTGTTATGTGGGGAAAGAACGCAGTGACAGTGTATATCCGTCCTCAGAGATACACCAAGGAATTTGTGGACAGGGAAGATACATTTACAATTTCTGTTCTGGGAGAAAAATATCGCAAGGCATTAAATTATTGCGGAAAGGTTTCCGGAAAAAATGCGGATAACAAGATTAAAGAAGCAGGACTGACTCCTTACTTTACAGACGGAACAGCTGGAATTGAAGAAGCTGACATGATCATGGTCTGCAAAAAAATGTATCATGATGAGATTAAACCGGAATGCTTTGATGCCGGGGAAAACGACGGTAAGTGGTATCCGCAGAAAGACTACCATACCATGTATATTGCAGAGATCCTGAAAGTTCTTGTCAGAGAGTAAAAAATGCATTACAAACAGTAAAAAAGAGGTAGTTTAATGAAAGACAAATTAAACAGATTCATGCAGGGGCGTTATGGAGTGGATAATTTTGCAAGATTCACTCTCGGTGTGGCACTTTTCGTCATTGTTGTAGGTTCTTTTATGAGACAAAACGCAGCTGGAGGCGTTCTGGATACAGTTGGATTTATTCTTATCATTTATACATATTTCAGAATCCTTTCCAGAAATATCTCTGCACGATATGCGGAAAACCAGAAATATCTGGGATATACTCAGAAAATCCGCAGCCGGTTTACCAGAGAGAAAAATATGATGGAGCAGAGAAAAACACATCATATCTATACCTGCCCGGGTTGTGGACAGAAAATTCGTATTCCCAGAGGAAAAGGACAGAAGGTAGAGATTGAATGTCCGAAATGTCATGAGAAGTTTATCAAAAGACGTTGATTTGCTGCAAATACGCTCTGGCAGATCATCATAAGTTATGGGCTGGAGGAATTATGTTTGGTTATATAGTAATGAATAAGCCTGAAATCAAGTTTAAAGATTTTGATCTGTACAGATCCTTTTACTGTGGATTGTGCAGAGAACTCAAAAGTAAATATGGAATATCAGGACAGATTTCTCTGACTTATGATATGACATTTGTGGTGATTCTTCTCAGTGCGCTTTATGAGCCGCCCACACAAAAGGGAAGCACAAGATGTATCATTCACCCGGTATGTAAACAGCCGGTCAGAAGAAATACAGTGACAGAATATGCGGCAGATATGAATGTACTTCTTACTTATTATAAATGCCGGGACGATTGGGAGGATGAAAAAAAAGTAACTGCTCTTGGTTATTCAAAAGTTCTTCAGGGAAAAGTGAAAAAACTGGATCAGAAATATCCGGATAAATCCCGAAGAATACAGAAGCTTCTCAGTGAATTGTCTGAGATGGAGAAATCCGGAGAAAAAGACATTGACAAAATGGCGGGCTGTTTCGGAAAAATTATGGAAGAGATTTTTGCATGGAAACAGGATGTATGGGAAGATACTCTGCGCAGAATGGGATTTTTTCTTGGCAAATTTATTTATCTTCTGGATGCATACGATGATGTGGAAGAGGATATAAAAAATAAAAATTACAATTCTTTTTCAGAACAATATATAATAGAAGGGTTCGATGAGCAGGTACGCCGGATTCTGATCATGATGATGGCACAGACCTGCAGGGAGTTTGAGAAACTTCCTATTATAAAATACACTGATATTTTGAGAAATATTCTTTACTCAGGGGTATGGTGCCGGTTTGAGGTGATCCATAAGAAGAGAAAAGAAGCAGGAGAGAAAGATAATGATTGATCCGTACAGTATACTGGGGATTTCCAGAGATGCATCCGATGAAGAAGTGAAGAAGGCATATCGTAAGATGAGCAGAAAGTATCATCCGGATGCCAATATTGACAATCCGAATAAAGAACAGGCTGAGGAGAAATTCAAGCAGGTTCAGCAGGCTTATGAGCAGATTATGAAGGAAAGAGAGCAGGGAGCCGGTTACGGGAATTATGGCAGCAATAATTACGGTGGTTTTGGCGGATTTTCCGGACAGGCAGACTCTGGCTATCAGGATGAAGAGTCTATGCGCAGACAGGCGGCAGCCAATTATATCCAGAGTGGTCATTATCGTGAGGCTATGAATGTTCTGCAGTCACTTTCACAGAGGAATGGACAGTGGTATTATCTGTCTTCCATGGCAAACATGGGACTTGGAAATAACGTAAATGCATTGAATGATATTAAGCAGGCTATCCGTCTGGAACCGGATAATGTACAGTATCAGATGGTTTTGCAGCAGATGGAAGGCGGAGGAAACTGGTATCAGGAGATGCAGAATCCTTTTGGAGGTATGCCGACAGGTGGAGATGATTATTGCATGAAGCTGTGCCTGGCAAATATGGCATGCAGCCTGTGCTGCCCGGGAAGCGGTGTATTTTGCTGCTAAAACGTTATTGTTCACTCCGTTCTCAGTAACGTAGTCAAAATTCATTCCAGATTGCCTGCGGCAATGAAATTTTGGTAATAATTGGATTGACAATTAAAAGTGAAAATATTACTATAGTAAAGTGATAATGTGCAACTGTAATGATATGCAACAGTTGCAAACATATAATTAAGGTTACAGGAGGAAATCATAATGAGTATTCGTATTGGTATTTTAGGCTACGGCAATCTTGGCCGCGGTGTAGAGTGCGCAATCAAACATAATCCGGATCTGGAGCTTGTTGCTGTATTTACACGTCGTGCTCCGGAAACTGTTAAAATCCTTACAGAGACAGCAGCGGTATATTCTGTCAATGATGCCGAAAAAATGAAAGATAAGATCGATGTACTTATCATCTGTGGCGGAAGTGCAACAGATCTCCCGAAACAGACACCGGAATATGCGAAGATGTTTAATGTAATTGACAGCTTTGATACACATGCAAGAATTCCTGAGCATTTTGATTCAGTAGATGCAGCTGCAAAAGAAAGCGGTCATATCGGAATTATTTCAGTGGGCTGGGATCCGGGAATGTTCTCACTGAACCGTCTCTATGCAAATGCAATCCTTACAAACGGAAAGGATTATACATTCTGGGGCAAGGGTGTAAGCCAGGGACACTCAGATGCAGTACGCCGTATCAAAGGTGTAAAAGATGCAAAACAGTATACAATTCCTGTTGAAGCAGCACTGGAAGCAGTGAGAAACGGAGAAAATCCGGATCTTACAACAAGACAGAAACATACAAGAGAATGCTTTGTAGTTGCAGAGGAAGGTGCGGATCTGGCACAGATTGAGAATGATATCAAGACTATGCCTAACTATTTCTCTGACTATGACACAACTGTACATTTTATTTCTGAAGAAGAACTGAAGCGAGATCACAGTGGAATCCCACATGGCGGTTTCGTGATCCGATCCGGAAAAACAGGCTGGAATGATGAGAACAATCATGTGATCGAATATAGTCTGAAGCTGGATTCCAATCCGGAGTTTACATCTTCTGTACTTGTTGCATATGCAAGAGCTGCATATCGTATGAATAAAGAAGGACAGAGTGGTGCGAAGACCGTATTTGATGTGGCACCTGCTTATTTATGTGCTGCTGATGGTGCTGAATTAAGAAAGCATCTGTTGTGATCAGGGATATAAGATAATATTCTGTCTGTTGAAAAAATAAAGAGAAAACAGGTATACAGGTTATATTTCACAGTGTTATCTTGTGAAAAGAGACAAAGTATTTGTGGACTTTGTCTCTTTTTTTATGGAATAGACTGTGAAAAATTAGTGAATGTTTAACAGAATTTTACTTGTCTGTTGACGGGATATTTAAAGTGTAATATAATAGAGTCATAGAAACGTAATAACATTGTAAAAAACTTTGTTAAACCTTAGAGCGTATCTGAGAAGCATGTGAGATATCAGAGCGATACCCACGATTTATACTTTTCAGGCACGCTCTGATAATGAAAAAAGAAAAGGAAGGTATGTATGCAAAACGTAAACAGGAAGTTTAAAATCTGGGGGGCACTTCTGTTTCTGCTGTTTTTTGCTGTGGGAGTTTCCATGTATTTTACTGCGGCAAATGTACAGGCTGCAACGAAAACAGGTTTTGTAACTATTAACGGAGATTCATACTACATAAATGAAGATGGCTCTAAACAGAAGGGTTGGCTGAAACTTGAAGGAAAGAAATATTACTTTAACACAAAGACCGGTGTTCAGGTAAAGGGCTGGGTTACTGACAGTAAAGGACGAAAGAGATATTTCAGTAAACAGGCTGGTATCATGATGACAGGCTGGGTCACTGATTCAAAGGATCAGAAAAGATATTTTAATCCATCTACCGGATTCATGCAGACGAAATGGCTGACACTGAAGGGAAAGAGATATTATTTCTACAGTAACAGTGGAGTGGCTGCCTGCAAGACATTTCTTACAGACAGTAAGAAAAATACCAGATATTTTACAAGTGCATGTTATATGCTTACCGGCTGGACAAAGAATTCCAGCAATGAATACAGATATTTTGAAACTGAAGACGGAATTATGGCAAAAGGTTTCCAGACACTCGACGGAAAAAAATATTATTTTAATACAGGCAGCGGCAAGATGGCTGTAGGCTGGACGACAATTGATGGAAATAAGTATTATTTTGATAAGGAAACCGGTGTGATGGCTACCGGAGATGTAACAATTGATGGACAGAAATACCATTTTAATTCCAATGGTATATTGAGCAATACTACAAGTCCGACCGGTTCCAGAACAATCAAGAATTATCTGGCAGGTGCATTACAGCCTGTTGGTCAGGCTCTGTACGTATGGGGTGGCGGATGGAATGATTCCACCAGAAAAGGAACAAGTCAGACAATGACTGATTTCTATAACAGTCAGAGCAGCAGTTATGATTACAATAACTACAGAGATCTCAGCACAGCAAACAGAGCAAAAGGTTTTGACTGTTCCGGTTTCGTAGGATGGTCAGCTTATCAGGTAATGCAGAGTAAGTCCGGTGTAGGAAGCGGATATACGGTAGTTTCCGGTGAGATTGGTTCTTATTATAAGTCCATGGGCTGGGGAAGTATTCTCACTCAGGCGAATCTGGCAAGTGATGACTGGACAGTATATCCCGGAGATGTGGGATATGACAGTGGACATACATGGATCATTCTCGGACAGTGTGCTGATAAGAGTGCAGTGATCGTGCATTCTACTCCGAATGCAGGTGTTCAGATTGCAGGTACACCTACTCCGTCCGGTGGTTATTCCAGTCAGGCGATTGCACTGGCACAGAAGTATATGTCAAGATATCCGGGATATACCAAGTATGATTATCATACTTCATCTGGTAACTATATCAGAAGAGGTAATTATCTGAGATGGAACAGAAGTACGCTTTCTGATCCGGATGGATATATGAATATGACCGCAGACCAGATCCTTGCAGATCTGTTTAGCTGAGAAGTGAATAGTTAAGAAAATGGAAGCAGCTTTCGAATGAGGAGGCTGCTTCTTTTTTTGCGTTCTGTAGTAATTCCATAAATAATGCAAACAATCCAGTCCACTATAGCGTGAAGTCCTGCTACGTTACTGTCCACTCCGTTCACAGTAACGTAGCCAAAATTCATTCCAGATTGCCTGCGGCAATGGAATTTTGGCTTGTATGTCTCGGGATTTTGGCATATTCATGCCAAAACACCTCGCGGGATAGTGGTGTGTGAACAGTAACCCTGCATCAGATATCTTTGTCCTGTGTCAAATTATTACAAACATGAAATGGAATATGTTTGAATTGTAGAAAGAAATGCGAAGAATAACAAAAAGATTAATAAATGTTACAGAAATATAAAATTTATGGTAATTAATCCTTGCGTTTTTGAGTGCGGTGTGTTAATATGTATAAGAATTAACTTAGATATTGCAAAAACATTAAGATATAGAAAGAAAATGTTACGAGGGTGAGAATTCATGAAGAAAAGAATTGTATGTCTTACATTAGCACTCCTGATGAGCGCAACACAGGTTGTTAGTGTAAGTGCTTCAAGAGAGGATGAATTGAGAGAAGAGCAGGCGATCACAAGTCAGCAGCTGGATGCGACATATTCCAGAATGGATGAGCTTGCATATGCGAAATCACAGCTTGAGAATGAGATTTCCGAACTGGATTCCAATCTTGTAAGTGTTATGGTTTCTATTGATACTCTTAAAGGAGATATCGATAATAAAGAAGTAGATATTATTAAGACAAAACAGGATCTGGCTAAGGCTCAGAAGGCGAGAGATAAGCAGTATGAGAGCATGAAGCTTCGTATTCAGGCACTGTATGAACAGGGTGGGGATGCAGCGTGGTTTCAGATGATGCTTAATTCAGAAGATTTAAGTGAACTTCTGACACGTGCTGAGAATACACAGCAGATGTATGAGCAGGACAGAAAGAATCTTGATAAATATGTGAATACTATTAATGAGGTGAATAATTTAAAGACTCAGTATGAATCTGACAAAGCAGAACTGGAGGAGATGAAGGCTTCTTATGAACAGCAGTCTTATGATCTTCAGTGCCAGATTGATCAGAAGAAATCTGAATCAGCCGATTATGAGAATGAAATTGCATATGCACAGCAGCAGGCGACAGAATATGCAAATCTGTTAGCGGAACAGACGGCTGAAATTCAGAGACTGGAAGCTGAGAGAATTGCAGCAGAAGAAGAGGCAAGACGACAGGCTGAGGAAGAGGCTGCAAGACAGGCGGCAGAAGAAGAGGCAGCAGCAAAAGCTGCAGAGCAGGAACAGGACTCCGAATCAGAAGACGAAGAAAATATAGAGTATGATGAAGACGGAAATGAGATTGAGAATACTGATGATGCGGATAATGAATCTGATGAATCTGATGAGTCTGAATCAGATGATGGTGTAGAATATGATGAAAATGGTGATCCTGTTGACAATGCAGGAGCTTCCGATGATGTAGAGTATGATGAGTATGGCAATGTGATTGATTCTGATAATACAGTTTCACCAGATGATTATGAGAGTGAACAGTCGTCTGATTCAGACAGTTCTTCATCTTCATCTTCAGGTTCAGGATCTTCTGTAGTAGACTTTGCAACACAGTTTGTTGGCAATCCGTATGTCTGGGGTGGTACAAGCCTTACAAGTGGAGCTGACTGTTCAGGATTTACACAGAGTGTATATGCAAACTTCGGAATAAGTCTTCCGAGAACTTCTTATGAACAGCAGAATGCCGGTACAGAAGTATCTTATGCTGATGCGCAGCCGGGCGATTTGATCTGCTACGGTGGACACGTTGCAATCTATATGGGGAATGGACGTATCGTTCATGCATCAAACTCTGTAGATGGAATTAAGATCAGTGATAACGCAGCGTACAGAACGATTGTTTCTGTAAGAAGACTGGTATAATTAAATAAGTATAAATAATTAAATTTATAGGGGTTGAAAAGGAGTATCGCTAAGGGGGCTGATGCTCCTTTTCTTTATGTATAAGTAGTTATCGTTATTCCGCGAGGTGTTTTGGCATGAATATGCCAAAATTCCGAGACATACCGCGCGAATTTATGTGATTAGCATAAATTCTGTGCATCGTGAAGCGTGTTGCTGTGAACGGAGTGAACCGTAACCATGTATAATATTTTACCGATTTTCAGGTGGATTTTACCTTGACATAAAATTGGATGGATAGTACAGTTTATGTAACTGAAGAGATACATATAAAATTTTAAATCTGTTTTTGGAGACATCAGTGGGAAAGAATATTCTCATGAATTATCCGGATTATAGTTGAATAGTGAAAGCGAGGAATGATAAATGGCAAATGACCATGTAGAACACATAAGAATTGTACAGGAAACAGTTGCTGGCAAGGAGATTACTTTTGCACATGTAATGGGAGGGCCGGCTCCGGTCATATACCAGAAGCTTGGACTGAATCCGCAGGTGGATTACCGTTCATCTGCAATCGGAATTATGAATATGACACCGCCTGAATCTGCAGTGATCGCATCTGATATTGCGGTAAAAAGCGGAAATGTTTATCTGGGATTTGCAGATCGATTTACAGGCACACTGATCATTACGGGAGAGATTTCCGATGTAATGTCAGCGATGACTGAGGTTGTGGATTATTTCAGAGACACTCTGGGTTATGTAGTCTGCAAGATTACCAAAAGATAGGAAGTGTTGGGATGGCAGGGATGACAACCAGAGAATTACTGGAAAAGCTTTATAACCAGGATTATGAGAAATTAAAGGGAAAAAAGCTGCGTATGACCAGAGTAAGGGTTCCGGGAAAGGAAGTGTGCCTGGCGCATGTGATCAATCCTTCACAGAGCTGTATTTATCAGAATCTTGGTCTGCATATTGGGGTCCATGAGGGAGAAGACCACGCAGGAGAAGCAATCGGAATGATTCGTTTTACCCCATGGGAAGCAGTGGTTGTAGCTGCTGATATTGCAGTGAAAAGTGCAAATGTGGAGATTGGTTTCATGGATCGCTTCAGCGGGTCATTGATCCTTACGGGAGGTCTGACGGAAGTTCAGACTGCAGTGGAAGAAGTGGTGAAATTTTTTAGAGAGGTGCTTGGCTTTAAGACCTGTGCAGTTCACAAAAGTTAAAACATACGAAAAGTCAGTTATTCTGTACCGATGGTGCTTATGTAACTGCCGGAATAGCTGAGAGAAGTGAAAGGGACAGACATTAAATATGAAGAAAATATTTCTGATGGGCAGAAGTGAAGCAGGTAAGACTTCATTAACGCAGGCATTAAAAGGCGAAAAACTTCATTATGTAAAAACGCAGTATACGAATACGGATGATGATACCATTGATTCTCCGGGAGAGTATGCAGAGTCCAAGCATTTCAGCGTAGGGCTGGCCTGTTTTTCTTTTGAAGCGGATGTGGTGGCAATGGTACAGTCAGCAGATGAACCTTTCAGTTTGTTTGGCTATGGCAGTAATGCATTTATTCTGAGACCACTGATAGGAATCATTACGAAAATAGATTCTCCTTATGCGAATGTTCCAATGGTGCGTCAGTGGATGCTGAATGCAGGATGTGAAAGAATTTTTCTGGTAAACAATGTGACCGGAGAGGGGATTGATGAGCTGAGAGCGTTTTTGAATGAGGATGTTCCAAAGCTGAGTCTGGAAGAAGCAAAATTCAGACAGAGTCTTGGTCTGAATGAATGGGATCCGCTGCCGGAAGGTGTGGAATATTGAAAAATATATTGATAAATAGTTGACAAGCTTGTTGCAGGGTGTTATTATAATGACAGTATAATTCCATACAGAACATATTAAGTGCTGATACTGTGAGAAAGAGCAGTACAGAAAGAGGGAATCAGGTGAGAAACCTGAGCGATCCGGTCACTGTAACAGAGGAGCAAATCTCAGAATGTCCATTGTGCCATAGCATGAGAAGGAGAGAGGAGCGATGAGCCTGGAGCCAGGAAACCTGCTTGGTATGGCGAGGTTAAACTTCCGTGTAAAGTGTAACAACCAACTCCGTTGAATCCGCAGCTTCGGAGTGTTGTCTGCTTTTATCTGAAGGCAGACATTTTTTATGGAATGCGCCTGTTCTTTATGAATTATACATGATTAAATGGCAGGCGATACTACTTCGGATTTATTCGTTCCCTCCGCGCACTCATGAACGGATTTTTTTCTACCCCGGGGTAGCATCGCTCCCTCTTATTAATTTTAAATGTATGATCTGTGAAAAATACTGTAATGAATTTTCAATGCTTTGTTATGTGAAGAGAAATTGATAATTTATTAGAGTATTTTTTTTATTTCGTCCTCTGATGGGTGGGATTGATGGAGACTGAGAAAACGGAATTATTCTGGAAAGATAAAAACTTGCAACAGGAGAGGAGAGGTAGCAATGGAGAAACCTTATTGGGAAGGGAAAGAATATTCTTATTTCAGCCATAAGAAATGTGAATTTTTTCCGTGTCATAAGAATGCAGATCCGGATGATTTTAACTGTCTGTTCTGTTATTGCCCGCTATATGCCCTGGGTGAGAAATGCGGTGGGAATTTCCGGTATACGGAAAAGGGAATTAAAGACTGCACAAACTGTATGCTTCCGCATAAGCGAAAAAACTATGGATATGTCACAGGAAAATACCAGGAACTGGCTGATATGATGAAAAGAGCAAAGGAAAGTATCAGCAAATAAGAGGAGAATGCGTCGCTGCTTAGAACGGAGTGAACAGTAACAATGTGTCAGATTAGCACAAATAAGAAAGAACGATTTTCATTGTAATACAATGCTTGTTCTGCTAGAATAAGGATAGCAAAAGAGAAGAGTCTGTAAGATTTTCAAGTCTGTTCTGAGTTAGTATATAAAGCATTTCACACACATTTTCCACACTTTTCACATGCACAGAAGAAAATGCATCACAGGCATTTGACGTCTTTTCCTGGCGACATTTTCTTGTCGGCAGAGCTCTGCATTTCTACATAGAGCCGTCGGAAAACAGGGAAAATTCACTGTTTTCCGACGGTTTTTGTCATTGATCATGGTTGAAAAACAAAAAAGATACTGATATAATGATATTATATTTACGCAAGGGAGTTAACTACTACATGAAAAAAAGAAATACAGCGATACGCGCATTGTCAGTTTTTCTGGCTTATGCAATGGTTTGTACATCGGTACCCGCTGCGGGTCAGGAAATGTTTGGATCCGGAGTCAACAGAGAGACAGAAGAAAATACATCAGATCTGAAAGAATTTCAAAGTTCACAGGCAGATGAATTTGGAACAGATACGGAATCTGATGCAGAACTGTTCGGAAGCGATGATGCAAAACAGGAGTTCCAGGATGGAGAAGCAACGGAAGAAAATACAGATGGAATTCGATATATCAAAGGTCGTCCGTTGACAGAAGAGGAAAGAAAAGAAGAGTTAGAACCTTTTAAAAATTTAAAACCGATAGATCCGGGACCTGAAGTAGAGAGTGATCTGACATCAGTTTACGCTGCATATGGAAGCAGAGAAACAGCATTTCCATCCTCCTATGATTCCAGAAAGGAAGGATTAGTTACGCCCGTAAAGAATCAGAATCCATTTGGAACCTGCTGGGCTTTTGGTATGGCAGCAATCATGGAGACTTCGCTTCTGGCACAGAACAAAGGAGTCTACGATCTGTCAGAAGAACATTTATCATATTTTTTCTCCAACAGACAGAATGATCCTCTTGGAAATACCCCTGATGATAAGAATTATGTACTGGGAAATTATCACGTGATAGGAGGTAATGATCACCTGGCGGCGATTTATCTCAGTACATGGTCGGGAATGACCACAGAGGCCGATGTACCATTTCCTACGGATTCTTCGCATCAGAATGATCTGACTGTACAGATTCCGGAAAGTAAGGCTTATAATTCTGCAGCATATCTGAAAAATGCATCTGTTTCCAAATACAGTGAGGAACGTATGAAAGAAATGCTACTGAATGACCATGCAGTATCCATTATGCTTTATATGAAGGAAAGTTATGTAAATCCGGACACAGCTGCATATTGTTATCCTGTTGGAAAATCAAATTCGACTGTAATTAATCATATTGTGACAGTGGTCGGATGGGATGATACGTATTCAAAGGATAATTTCCTTCCTGTTTCCAATGTAACATCTGATGGTGCGTGGATCATCAAAAACAGTTGGGGGGAGAAGAAAGGAGACGGAGGATATTACTATCTTTCTTATCAGGATCCCAATATCAGTAAACTTGTAAGTGCAGAGGCAGTGGCTGCTTTGGATCAAAAGTATAGGAATAATTATTTTTATGATGGTTCTTCAGCACTTTCAGTGATTCCGATACAGGCGGGACAGTCAGTAGCAGCAGTTTATGAGACAACTGCAGGAAAGGGAAAAGCAGAAGTCCTAGGGGAGGTTAATCTTGTTACAAACAGTGACAATGCCTGTTACAAAATTCAGATATACACCGATCTGACAGATCCATATGACCCGGAAAGCGGGACCGCTGCATATGCTGCTCCATATGAGTTTGAACAGCCAATCGCAGGTGTACAGACTATCAGTGTACCAGAGGTGGTTTTGAAACAGGGAAGCAGATATTCTGTTGTGATCACAAACAGTGGGATTGACAAAATCAGCTTTGGAGTGGAAGCAAAGTCCAGTTATGGAAACTGGTTTACCTGTACGGCGGGGATAGAAACAGGGCAGACATTCTATAAGAGTGCATCGGAAACGGCCAGGTGGACAGATGGAAAGACGAAAAACTGGACGGCAAGGATCAAGGCACATACAAGGACCCTGAATCAGTCATGGGTGCCGGATACACCGGTATTTCAGGTGAAGGCATATAATTCCGGATACAACCTTATTTCATGGAAAAAAGTTTCCGGAGCTACAGGATATTATGTGTACAGAAAACCTGCAGTAGGTGGGAAGTGGTCCCAAATTGCAGATGTCGGGACATCGGAATTAAAATATAAAGATAGTAAGGTTACGGCTAATGCATCATACCGTTATACAGTAAAAGCATATTATGAAGCATCCGGAAAAAGATATTCAGGTAAATATAAAACCGGCGATGTGATTAAAGCAGCACCTGCAGTGCAGAAGGTTACTTCTGTGAAATCTGAGAAAAATGGAATCCGTATCCGGTGGAAGCCTCAGAAAAAATGTGACGGCTATTATATTTACAGAAAGAAAAAAGGTGGTTCCTATCAATTGATAAAGAAAATTTCCAATGGAAATAGTTCTTCTTATCTGGACAAAAAAGCACAAAAAGGTGTATCATACTATTATGCGGTAAAAGCATATGTTAAAGAGCCATATGGAAATACATACAGCAAATATAAAAGTTCATCTGCTGTAAAAAGAAAATAAGAAATGAAGGAAAGAGATTATGAAGAGAAGGTTTGGAACAGTAATAGCAATGGTACTGTGCTTTATTCTGACAGTGGTTTCTGTTTATGCGGATGACGGAAAGGGTCAGAATCCGGATTATGTAACAGATTATTATATGATCGTACAGAGTACACAGGGCGGGGTAGATATTTATGATGAAGCAGACACTCAGAGTGTTAAACTGAATGACAGCAAGATTCCAAATGGAACGGCCATTCACGTTCTGGGTGAGAAGAATGGAGCAGACAATAAAAAATGGGCATATACACAGTACCATGGAATGAACGGATATGTTCCTATGGATGATCTGGATCCGGCTTCCAGAGAAGAAGCTGCCAATGAGGAATATCGTACTTTCGGAGGCAAAGATGTGGATTTCGAAGTAAAGGTTCATGGAAACGATGGAAACGTATCGGTTTATAACGGACCTGGAGAGAAATTTGATCAGGTTTCAGGAACAGAGGGAATCGCAGATGGGACAACTGTACATATTTTTCAGTATGTTCAGGGAGAAGACGGAACAAACTGGGGGAAAACAGACACAGATGGTGTGACACAGGGATGGCTGAATCTTGATCGTGATACAGATTACGTAAATGAAAATGTATCCGCAGATGCACCGGAGGCTACAGGCACATCAGGAAATGTTCCGGTGGCTGCTGTTACACCAACACCGGAAGCAACTTCAACTCCGAAAGCCACACCAACACCAGAGGTAACACCTACAGAAAAAGTGACACCGACACCGGAGGCAACACCTACAGAAGAAGCAACACCGACACCGGAGGCAACACCTACAGAAGAAGCAACGCCAACACCGGAAGAAACAGAGACGCCTGCTTCGACAGAAGACAAGGAATCCGATGATAAGCAGAGTCAGAAAACATCAGGAAAGAATGTAAAAGCAGATTCAGGAATGAAGAATCCTGTAATCTGGATTAGTGGTATCGGGATTATTGTTATCATAATTTTACTTATTTATTTCCTGAAGAAGAAAAAGTAAGAGTTAAAATCATTAAAGAATGCCGTCGACGGCAGAGAACAGTTACAAAATAAACAGTGGAACTAAAAGAGCAGCGCATCGGATGATGCAGCTGCTCTTTTTAGAAAATGTGTGTGTATAATTGAGACGTTATGAGGAAACCTCAAATCAGTCTTAATTAACAAAAACTATTAATGTGTGTGCATATATAGTCTACAATTTTTTTGCAATTTAATCAAGATGGAATTTTATAGAACGTGATATATTTGTTACTGTTCACACACCACTATCCCGCGAGGTGTTTTGGCATGAATATG
>NZ_JAJDMI010000052.1:0-23164 GCF_020593505.1 Blautia sp. DFI.3.45 | reverse complement strand
AGCAGGAAGCTCCCACTTCAAAATCTGTAAGATTTAAGTGGCGAGAGCATGTCACGTATGATATACTGACCATAAAAGAAAAGCTTTTTGGAGAGGATGGAACCATTTTGATGAATAAAAAAGATACAAAGATCAACCGAAATGATATGCTGGAATTAACCCGCAGGATGACATTATCCAGAAACTGCTTTGTGCGTGCAGCAGGAGCATATATAGATGATGAGGGATACATAGATAATACCTTCAATGTAAGCTTCAAAAATATGAGCAAACATGATCAGCAGGTAAATCTGGATCTTGCGAAAACCATTCCTTTTTCCAAAACAAATGAACAGTTAAAATGTTATAAATTCCCTGAAGGGGATATGGCATATGACAGCATCCATAAACTACTGATGGCATTATCACAATACGGATTAAAAGATGATCTTCTGGTTCAGACTCTCTGTGAACAGCTTGCGGAGGGAATCTGCAGTACAAGAGATTCATCAAATAGAACAAACCGTCTGCAGGGACAGGAGTTTGGAATTTATATTTATCATGGAATATATGATATTCCCAAGAAAGGCTCAGACCACAGCGAACAGTGGGAGTCAGAAGAAATATACAGTTTCCTGATCTGTGTGGTGGCTCCGGTAGATAAAGATTACAATGCCGGAACTCCAAAATGCGGCTTTATTTTCCCTGCCTTTGAAGACCGTTCCGCAGAACCTGGAAAAATAGATGTATTCTTTGAAATACCGGAGCATCCGGACGAAGGATTTCTGAAAAGTCTGATTGTATATCAAAAGATTTGAAAAAACGTGGTATGAAGTTCGTGGGGACAACGGTCATCTATGCCTATTTACAGGCAGTAGGAGTGCTTTGTTCTCACGAGCAGGGATGCTTTTTGGCAAATCAGAAAGCTGAGCATCATAATAGTTATTCATAAGACTGTTATTTCCTAATTTTTATCCATCCTGCATGAAGCAGATATACGCCTGCCGGAATCAGGGAAAGCATGTGTATATTTGTGCAGCTGCCTGTTTCTGCATATATCGGCAGAATGAGTGTATGAAATGCAAGATAAAGGTATGTGCCTGCAGCGATGAGATTACACAGAAAAAAACTCCAGCCGAAGATACCGGAAATAGAAGCTGTAAGAATGATGATCAGCGTCAGGGTATCAGGAACAAAGGGAAGATGAATAAAATCAAATTCAGGTTTCAGGGAGAGAAATGCGAGCACTGCGTAAAGAAAAAGCACTGCATTTAATAAACTCATGATTTTAAATGGTAAACTGTAAAAGGGTGTAACAGGGCAGTCAGGCCATAGTTCAACATCCAGTTTCTGTGCAAGCTGGGTTGCTGACTTTGTAAAGGTTATATTTGTCATTACAACAGCTTTATCGCAGTCGTAGAAGTTTGCACCTGCATAGGCTTCCTGAACGGCTTTATTTCCAACAGGATGGGTGTAATATTTACATTGTATCCCGTATTTTTTTCGATGTTTGAAAGCAATGATATCGATTCCCTGGTCTCCGGAGCTTTGGGTTACTTTTATTTTAGAAAAATGCTTTCGCTTTAGTATCTTTGCACATTGATATTCAAATTCATATCCATCCATGTGTTGAGTCTCCTGTATTATATAAAATTGTATAGCAGTCCTCGTAAATGATACATTTAAGAGGATTGCTATAGATGTAGTGCATATTTGCAATATATTATATCTGCAACATACCATTTATAGAAATTCAGGAAAATACTGTAAGTAATGAAATGGCTGGTGTTACGGTATTTTCCTGAATTACGATAACAGTCTGCAGCAAAATAAGAATACCATGTTTGATGATAAAGAACAAGTGTTTTGCGAAGAAAAGAAGAATGGGTTATTGTTTACTGGCTGGTTTACTGGTTGCGTTACTGGGACGTTACCGAGAATGGAATAAACAGTAACGAGAATGGTTACTCTTTGCGGGAATTGTGTTATAATAGTCTTTGATTTATTGCTGCTGAAAAAAGTGGACAGTTTATAGCGAGCCTATTAAATGCACTATTTACGAGGATTGCTATAGTAATTATACAAAACCGTAAGAGGGGGAGGAACATTTGAAAAATTTTGAAGAAATTATGTCGGAACGAAAAAACCGTATAGAAGCCAGAAAGGACGAGCTGATCCGCAGGAGTCTGCTGTCTGAAGAATTTCTGGAAATGATCCAGAAAAATAAAAGGCCCTTTGATCTGCTGATGTCTTACTATCAGTGTGCTGTCATGGAGATTGAGACAAAATTCAGAGTGCTGAATCAGGAGTATTCCCTGGAATATGATAAAAATCCTATCGAAGGTATTAAAACCAGAATTAAATCTTATGACAGCATTGTGCGGAAAATACGCAGAAAAAATATTCCCATGTCTTTAACTGCTATAGAAGAAAATATCAAGGATATCGCAGGTGTCCGGGTAATCTGTTCTTTTCCGGAGGATATCTATGAGCTGGCAGACAGCTTTCTGCGTCAGGATGATATTGTACTGATCGAGAAAAAAGATTATATAAAAAATCCAAAACCCAGTGGTTACAGAAGCCTGCATCTGATCGTGCAGGTGCCTATCTTTCTGCAGAAAAACAAAAAAATGGTAAATGTGGAAGTCCAGTTTCGAACTATTGCCATGGATTTCTGGGCAAGTCTGGAACATAAGCTTCGCTATAAAAAAGATATCCCGGCAGATCAGGCACAGCAATTGCAGGAGGAGCTTCTGGCGTGTGCCACCCAGAGTGCTCAGTTGGATAACCGGATGCAGGAAATTCGTAATCAACTGGTCAGCAGAGCTGATAAGGGGAATCAATCCTGAGAAAGTTCCTTATTTCAGGAACTTCCTCAATAATTTTTCATAAATTTTTCTATATGGTTGGTATCTCATTGGCAGATCTAGCCATGTTTTTTTGTCTACAATACTCTTATAGTGGGAGAAGGTATGAAAACCGTCTTTGCCATGGTAAGAACCCATTCCGCTTTCACCAAAGCCGCCAAATCCCATCTCACTGGTTGCCAGGTGGATGATGGTGTCATTGACACATCCGCCTCCGAATCCACAGTGGGAAGTAACTTTTTCCGCAGCTTCTTTGTCGGAGGTGAAGATATATAGTGCCAGAGGATGTGCCATGGAGTTGACCTTTTCGATGGCCTCATCCAGGGAATCATAGGCCAGCACAGGAAGCACAGGACCGAAGATTTCCTCCTGCATTACTGCATCCCCGAAGGTTACATTATCCATAACAGTAGGAGCGATCTGAAGAGCTCCCGGATTGTTGTCACCGCCGCAGACTACCTTGCTGGGATCGATCAGATTGCAGATACGAGTAAAGTGCTTTTCATTAATAATTTTCCCATAATTCTTATTATTCAGAGGTGTGGAACCAAACTGTTTCCTGATCTGTTTCTGGATCTGTCGGATCAGTTCATCCTTGATTTCTCTGTCGCAGTAAATATAATCAGGTGCTACACAGGTCTGACCACAGTTGAGATATTTTCCAAATACAATTCTTCTGGCTGCAAGTTTCAGGTTGGCACTTTTCTCTACAATGCAGGGGCTTTTACCGCCCAGCTCCAGGGTAACCGGGGTGAGATGTACAGATGCTTTTGCCATTACTTCCCTGCCAACATGCTGGCTTCCTGTAAAGAAAATATAGTCAAAATGTTCATTGAGAAGAGTGTTATTTTCCGCACGTCCGCCGTTTACCACAGCCACATACTGGGGATCAAAACATTCGGTGATAATGGTTTCAATCACCCGGCTGGTGTGAGGAGAGTAGGCACTTGGTTTCAGTACAACTGTATTTCCGGCTGCAATCGCATCGATCAGCGGATCAATGGTGAGCAGGAAAGGATAATTCCATGGGCTCATAACCAGGACAACACCATAAGGAGATGGCTTCTTATAGCTTCTGGAAGCGAACTGGGCAAGGGGAGTCAGTACTGTTTTTTCTTTTGCATAGGAAGGTGTATGGCGGATCATGTAGCTGAGTTCTGAGAGCACAAGTCCCACTTCACACATATAGGATTCAAAGTTACTTTTTCCAAGGTCACGTTTCAGTGCTTCATTGATCAGTGGTTCATATTTCTGAATACAGGTCTTTAATTTTTTTAAGGCATCCAGCCTTTTTTCTACCGGTAAAGTGACACCTGTGTAAAAATAGCTGCGTTGTTTCTGAACGATTTCTTTAATTTCTGTTTCTGTCATAATACATTATTTCCTTATATAATATAGATATCAGGTAACTATTGAGAGTCTGCAGGTTCCTGTATTTTGATATTTTTATAAAAAACGCTTTGCAGGATAGAAGAATATTAACAGTTACTTCTCAGCTTCTGAGGTATTTTCCTTGGAAGTCAGAGACATCAGCATGTAATAAAATTTCTCCAGTTCGGAGGCATCCATAAGCTTCGGCACAGGATACAGAGGATTGGCCTCTTTATCTGCATAATGGGCAAGCTTGAGGATATCTGTTTCCTGAATTTCTTTTACAATATTTACGATTCCCAATCGCTCTTTCATCTCTTCAATTGCCCGGATAAAAAGCTCTGCTGCTTCATGGTCCGGCGTATTTTTGTCTGCAAGTCCTGCTGCAATGGCAAGTCTGTGGAGCTTTTTGTCAATGCAGGAGCCATATTCCCGAAGTACCAGCGGCAGCAGAATGGCATTGGCAAGTCCATGGGGAACGTTGTACTGTCCACCCAGAGAGTGAGCGACTGCATGAACATATCCTACATAGGATTTGGTAAAAGCACAGCCTGCGTAGAAGGAGGCGTGGAGCATATTTCGTCTTGCCTGAATATTATCGCCATGCTCATAGGCAATGTCTATATTTTCAAAAATCAGTTTTATCGCTTTTAATGCATCCCTGCGTGTATCAATGGTGGTGGAATTGCCAATGTATGCCTCCACTGCATGAGTCAGGGCATCCATACCTGTAGTTGCGGTGATAAATGGGGGCAGGCTTAAGGTAACCTTGGGATCCAGCACTGCATAGCGGGGAATCAGCGGGAAATCGTTGATGGCGTATTTATATCTGGTGTCTGCATCTGTGATCACAGCGGCGAGAGTGGTCTCACTTCCTGTTCCGGCAGTGGTTGGAACTGCCATGAGAAGGGGAAGCTTCTTATGCACCTTCAGGATTCCCTTCATCTGAGCCAGAGACTGATTGGGTTTGACCGCACAGGCACCGACTGCCTTGGCACAGTCCATGCTGGAACCGCCGCCGAAACCGATGATGGCATCACAGCCTTCCTTATGGTAAAGCTCCAGGGCTTCGCGGACATTGACAGTAGTTGGGTTGGCAACTGTTTTGTCATAAATGGTATAGGGGATACCGGCCTCCTTTAAAGCTTTTTCCAGTCTTCTGGTAAGTCCAAGCTTCATGATACCGCCATCTGTAATGATCAGTACATGAGTACATTTGTGGCGCATGATGATTTCAGGGAGTTCTTTGACGCTTCCTGCGATTTTGGGTTTTCTGTAAGGTAAAAAGGGAATTGCAATGTGAAAAGCTTTCTGAAAAGCCCTGCAATATATTTTTCTGAGAGTGTTCATGGATAATTCCTTTCCTGGGGGCAGCCTGCTGCTTTGCAGACTGCCGGACAGCAGTTTCTTCAGAAAAAATATAACAAGGTAAAAAAGAAAAGTCAATATATTTTGATATTCAAAATTTATCTTTGGTAAAAGAGCTTATTCCGAGACATACGAGCCAAAATTCCATTGCCGCAGGCAATCTGGAATGAATTTTGGCTACGTTACTGTGAACGGAGTGAACAGTAACGAACATATCCATAAAATTTTACAAAACTACGAAAATCAGTTGACAATGGAGTAAGTTTATACTAACCTAAAGTTAGCAAAGTATAACAATATTGTAAAACAGCAGTGTTATTATATTAAAGAATTAAAGAAATTTGCTCCACAGGAAGTGGATATGAGGGAGGAATGAAAAAATGTTTTTGCAGATACAGGGAATTCAGAAGTCTTTTGGTGCAGGGGACAGCCGGGTGGATGTGCTGAAAGGGCTGGATCTTGACATTGAGAGAGGAGAGTTTTGTGTGCTTCTGGGTCCGTCTGGTTCCGGTAAGTCTACGCTTCTGAATATTATCGGTGGGATTGACAGTGCAGACGAGGGAAATCTGGTCATAGACGGGGAGCGTCTGGCAGATATGTCGGAGAAGAATCTGTCTTTGTACAGGCGTAAGCATCTGGGATATATTTTTCAGATGTATAATCTGATCCCCAATCTTACAGTGCGGGAGAATATAGAGGTGGGAGCCTATCTCAGTGATAAGCCTCTGGATGTAGATGAACTGCTCCATACGCTGGGAATCTATGAGCACCAAAGAAAGCTTCCCAATCAGCTTTCCGGTGGTCAGCAGCAAAGGACTGCCATTGGCAGAGCCATTGTAAAGAATCCGGATATTCTTCTTTGCGATGAGCCTACAGGAGCCCTGGATTATAATACCTCCAAGGAAATCCTGAAGCTGATCGAGACGGTAAACCAGAAATACGGCAACACCATCGTCATGGTAACGCATAACGATGCCATCAAAGATATGGCTGACCGGGTGGTGAAGCTTCGCGATGGGATGATCCGCAAAAATTACCTCAATGAGCATAAGATCCCGGCAGCAGAGCTTGACTGGTAAGGAGGCATATGATGAAAAATCCTTTACGCAAACGTCTGCCCAGAGAACTGAAGGGAGAACTGGGCAAGTATCTGGTTGTATTTATCCTGATGGTTGCATCCATTGGATTTGTGTCAGGCTTTCTGGTTGCAGATAACAGTATGCTTATTGCTTACAATGAAGGTTTTGAGAAGTACAACATAGAAGACGGAAACTTTCGCACAGCAGAGCAAGTCCACAAAACCCAGAGAGAAGAAATAGAGGCGCTGGGTGTGAAGCTGTATGATAATTATTATGTGGAGGAACCTCTGGATAATGGAAGCACCATGCGTTTTTTTAAAAACAGGCAGCAGGTGGACAAGGTCTGCCTGATGAAGGGAGAGCTGCCTGCCGGGACAGGAGAGATTGCCATTGACAGAATGTATGCAGACAACAACAATCTGTCTGTGGGAGATACGCTCCGGAGCGGAAAAAGAACCTGGAAGATTACCGGCCTGGTGGCACTTTCCGACTACAGCTGCCTGTTTCAGAATAACAACGATTCCATGTTTGATGCTGTGAAATTTGGGGTTTCTGTTGTGACTGAGGAGGAGTTTGATTCTTTGGATCAGGAAAAACTGCAGTACAATTATTCCTGGATCTATGACGAAAAACCGAAGACAGAAAAGGAAGAGAAAGAAGTTTCCGAGGATCTGATGGAGGATATGGGAAAGATTGTCACACTGGAGGCTTTTGTACCCCGGTATCTGAATCAGGCCATTACTTTTACAGGGATGATATGGGTGGAGACAAGGCCATGATGATCATGCTTCTTTATATTATTATGGTAATCATGGCCTTTGTATTCGGAATTACCATCAGCAATACGATACGGAAAGAAGCCGGTGTTATCGGTACCTTACGTGCGTCCGGATATACCAGACAGGAACTGATTCTTCACTATATGATACTTCCGGTGTTGGTTACTTTTGTGGGTGCACTGATCGGAAATATCCTTGGATATACTGTATTAAAGGATGTATGTGCAGATATGTATTATGGAAGCTATAGTCTTCCGACTTATGTGACCGTATGGAATGGGGAGGCATTTGGGCTTACAACTCTGGTTCCGGTAGTTATTATGCTGGTGGTAAATTACGGAGTGCTCAGACATAAGCTGAAGCTGTCACCGTTAAAATTCCTGCGCAGGGATCTGTCGGGAAGAAAGCAGAAGAGGGCAATTTATCTGAGTCCGAAGATGAAAATCTTTTCCAGATTCCGGCTTCGGGTGATTTTTCAGAATATGAGTAATTATATGGTTCTGTTTATTGGAATCCTGTTTGCAAATCTGCTGCTGATGTTCGGATTGCTGCTTCCTTCGGCACTGTCCCATTACCAGGTGGAAATCCAGAACAATATGCTGGCAAAATACCAGTATATGCTTCAGGTTCCGGTCAGCGCAGTAAGTGGAAATAAATTTGACGGTCTGATCTCTCTGCTGGAGTTTTATATGGATTCCAGAACAGACAATGAAGATGCAGAGGAATTTTCTGCTTATTCCCTGAATACACTGCCAGGAAAATATAAGAGTGAGGAAGTACTGCTTTACGGGATCGAACCGGACAGCAGGTATGTAACGATAGATTTTAATAATACAAAAGATAAAAAAGATGAAGCGGGGAATAAAGAAAAAGCAGATAACAAGAATACGGCAAATGCAGAAAAAGAAAGTGCAGCAGTTTATATTTCGAGCGCATATGCGGATAAATTCCTGCTTCATGTGGGGGATACCATCACTCTGAAAGAAAAATACGAAAAAGAGAAATATTCGTTTAAAATAGCAGGAGTTTATGATTATACGGCTGCCTTGTGTGTGTTTATGCCCCGCAGTGAACTGAATGATATTTTTGATCTGGGAGAGGATTATTACAGTGGGTATTTCTCAAATACAGAGCTTACAGATATCAAGAGCCAGTATATAGGATCTGTAGTTGACCTTGATGCACTGACAAAGATCTCCAGACAGCTGGATGTATCCATGGGAAGTATGATGGGTATGGTAAACGGATTTGCCATTATGATCTATATGGTACTGATCTATCTTCTTTCCAAGATCATTATCGAAAAAAATGCCCAGTCTATTTCAATGGTAAAAATCCTGGGCTATACAAATGGCGAGATCAGCAAGCTATATATTATGTCCACGTCTTTGGTGGTGGTGTTCTGTCTGCTTTTGAGTCTGCCGCTGGAAACAGTAATCATGAAAGTTCTGTTCCGGGAGATGATGCTGTCCAGTATTTCCGGATGGATCACGCTCTGGATCGACCCGATGATCTATGTGCAGATGTTTGCAGCAGGAATCATTACATACGGAATCGTTGCTTTGCTGGAATTTCGGAGAGTGAAGAAGGTTCCTATGGATGAAGCCTTAAAAAATGTCGAGTAGGACAAAATTTGATAAAAATTTGACATTGTCTGGAATTTGTGGTACGGTTACACAGGAAACTGTTAGAGCGACACGCTCTAGACCAATCAGTTGGAATAGGAGATTATTATGAGAAAAAGAACAACTTCAAGAGCAAAGGAAACTATTAAAGAAGCAACAACAAAGGCTACAGAAGCAGTCAAAGAGACAGTTGAGAAAACAACTGTAAAGGCTTCAGAAGTAATTGAAGAAGCAAAAGACGCTGCAGCTGATATTGCGAAGGCTCCGGTTGTAGAAGAAGCAAAAGAAACTGTAAAGAAAGCAGTAAAAGAAGTGGCTAAAAATATCGACATCAAAAAATTCGCAGAAACAACTATCGAATTACCTGGTTTTGCAGTTACAATGAGCTCCATCGAGGAAGCAATCAAAAAAGACATCAAAGACAAAGGCATCGAAGGAAAAGAAATCAGCGTTTATGTAAATGTTGAGCAGAAAGCCGCTTACTACACAGTAGACGGACAGGGCTCTGACGATTACAGAATCGACCTGAATACATTATAATCTGTAAGCGTTTTTTATAAACCGAAAATGGATGTCTGCAGGGATCTGGAAAGAAAATCTGCAGACATAAAAACAGCAGGATTGTTCATAGAATGAACAGACCTGCTGTTTTGCTTATTTATTATAGAACCACACTGCGGCGGATATGGATGATATCTCAGGAAGCTTTCTGCTCAAACAGATCATCCCTTGTAATATTCTGTGCCCATTTCCCTTGGCGGTAATGATGGAATACCCATGGCCATTTCACAAACTCATCTGTACAGAGCAGGAAGTAGACCCACAATACCGGAAGCTTCAGGACAAAGGCCGCAAAAAATCCCAGAGGTACCGCATATACCCACATATCAATGGTATCGCAGATCAGTCCGAACTTCGTATCACCGCCTGCGCGGAATACCCCGGCGATCAGGGCTGTGTTTACCGCAGAACCCATAATATAATAGGTATTGATAAGCAGCATGTACTTCAAATAATGCATTGCCCCGTCACTTAAGGATGCAAATCTCAGGACCAGAGGCGTGATGGCAAATACGATCACACCGCCAATGGCACCGGCTATAATGGTCATCTTCAGCATTCTGGAAGCATACACCTTCGATTTCTCCAGATCCCCTTTTCCCATTACATTTCCAAGAAGAATCGTTCCCGCACTGGCAATTGCAAAGCAGAACACAGAACCGATATTGCGGACAACCGTAACCAGAGAGTTGGCTGCAACGGCATCTGTTCCGAGATGTCCCAGGATCACAGAGTACATGGAGAAAGCAACACTCCAGGAAATGTCATTTCCAAGAGCGGGAAGTGACAGCCGGACGAAGTCGCCAAACAGCACCTTACTGCGGATAAACATAAAGGTCAGGTTCAATTTAACATCTTTGCTCAGGAAAGAAACGATCACGCATGCTGCCAGTTCGATCAGTCTGGAAGCAGCAGTTGCAATGGCAACACCTGTAGCACCCAGCTTCGGTGCGCCGAAAAGCCCGAAGATAAAAGTGGCATTCAGGATAATATTCAATATAAAAGCCAGCATATTCAATGCCATACTGATCGTTACACGTCCGATACTGCGCAAAATCGCCAGATAAATCTCTGTAATTCCCCAGCAGAGATATGTAATTCCCATAATCCTAAGATAAGAAGAACCGATAGAGATCAGTTCCTGATCAGAAGTAAAAATCTTCATCATAAGCTGAGGAGCAGTAAATGCGATCAGTGCTACGATTCCCGAGATTATGATGGAAAAGCGGAGAGCAATTCCCTCGATCGCATGAATAGCCTGCATATTATTTTTTCCGAAATACTGCGCACACAGAAGAGAGGCGCCTGTACCAAGTCCATAATATACCATAAACAGGATATTGGAGTAATTGGCAGCCAGAGACACCGCAGAAATCGCAGACTGTCCCACATAATTAAGCATAATTACATCTGCGGAGTTAACCGCTGCACTGAGCAGATTCTGGATAATGATCGGAATCGTCAGTTTAAGCATCTGCCGGTAAAAATTATCCTTACCGGCCGATAATGTGTTTATCATATTTACCCCCGTAATAAGTATTTGCCCAATCAGGCAGTTTTATTAGTCTGCTTTCAGCATAATCCTTCCGGCAGAAAAACGCTATCGGTATTTTGACTGATTTCTACGTTATTTTGACTTTTGAGTCCTTAAACAAATCAACTTTGCTTATAATACCTTGCACAAAAGAAGTCGGACTGATATAATTCGTATGTATTTTGAGAGGAATACATACTGTGACTGATAAAAAATATAATGGGAGAAGTTTATGGCGACATTACAGCAATTAGATATGAATATTTTACTGTGGATTCAGGAACATTTAAGGGTGGATGCCCTGACTCCGTTCTGGAGAGCAGTCACCTTCCTTGGAAACGGAGGATGGTTCTGGATCGTATTATGTGTGCTTCTGATCTGTTTCGGGAAAACACGCAAAACAGGAGTGACAGCGGCACTCTCGCTGCTGTCAGGGTTTCTGATCACAAATCTGCTGATAAAAAATGCAGTAGCCCGTCCAAGACCTTTTGATACTTATACACAGATCATTCCGCTGATCATCAGACCGAAAGACTATTCATTTCCATCCGGCCATACCTGCGCTTCCTTTGCCGTTGCACTGGTCTGTCTGCGGATGCTGCCCGGGAAATGGGGAATTTTGCCTGTTGTTCTGGCCGGAATGATTGCTTTTTCCAGACTCTATCTGGGCGTACATTATCCGGGGGATGTTCTGGCAGGATTTCTGGTGGCATTGCTCACAAGTACAGTGGCATGCAGGCTGATGCGGAGAACATTTTCACCTCAGAAAAGCTGACCGGTTCAGAAGAAAACTTCCGGGGGAAATACAAAAAGATATGCAAAAATCAGCAGAAAATATTCGAATGTAAAGTGTAAAGGATAATCTTGTAATGAACAAAAATGAAATCTATATAAAGAGCGGAACCAATTACAAAGAAATGACAAAGGAACTGCTGGCACAGTGCGGCCTGGCGTCTGTAATTTCAGACAAAAAGATGCAGATTGGTATCAAGCCTAATCTTGTATCACCTTCCGAGGCTTCATGGGGAGCTACCACACATCCGGAAATTGTGGCGGGAATTATTGAGTATCTGCAGGAAAACGGATATGGAAATATTGCCATTCTGGAAGGCTCCTGGGTGGGAGATAAGACCACAGAAGCATACGAAGTGTGCGGATATCGTGAACTAACGGAAAAATATCAGGTGCCTTTTTGGGATATGCAGAAAGACAAGGGGATTGAAAGAGATTGCAGGGGGATGAAACTGAATGTCTGTGAACGTGCGGCAAATATCGATTTTCTGATCAATGTTCCGGTATTGAAAGGCCATTGTCAGACAAAGATCACATGTGCATTGAAAAATATGAAAGGATTGATCCCCAATACAGAGAAGCGTCATTTTCATGCGATGGGACTGCATGAACCGATTGCACATCTGAATGCGGGGCTCCATCAGGATTTTGTCGTGGTTGATAACATTTGCGGAGATCTGGATTTCGAGGATGGCGGAAATCCGGTAGTGATGAACCGTATCTGGGCGGGGACGGATCCGGTACTGATCGATTCTTATGTATGTCAGATCATGCATTATACAACGAAAGATGTACCGTATATTGAACTGGCAGAGAAGCTTGGGGTTGGAAGTACTGATCTGAAAAATTCCCGCATCATATACTGTGAGGAAAATGCCCGCAAAGAACTTCCGAAATCAAGAAAAGTGGTAGAACTTCAGGATGCAGTAGAAGAAGTAGAATCCTGCAGTGCCTGCTATGGTTATCTCATCCCGGCTCTGGAAATGCTTAAAAATGACGGCCTTTTCGAGAAACTGGACACGAAAATCTGCATCGGCCAGGGATACCGCGGAAAAACAGGAAAACTGGGTGTAGGTGCATGCACCTGTAAATTTGAACATAACGTAAAGGGATGTCCTCCAACAGAGAATCAGATTTATGATTTCCTGAAGCAGTATATTCTGGGAGAAAATAAATAATATGATATCAGGGTCCTAGAGCGTGTCTGAAAAAGGCTTTCTGCAGGATGTGCGTCACAATTTGTGGGATATTTTGCCCGGATGAGGGCGCCGTAGTGGGCTACGGCAACTGAATTCGGGTGAAATATCCCGCAAAATGGGGCGTGCAGATTGCGGGAATGATTTTTCAGACACGCTCTAGTACATCGTTTTCGAAATAACTATACCACTCACTTGTCTGCGAATCCGATTGCACAGGTCTAAAAGCCTCAGCGTAGCCCGCTACGCCTGCGTTTTTATACCAGCACACTCGAATCCGCATCCTACGCGATTGGTATAGTTATTTACGAAACGATGTACTAGGTTCAAAAAGTCGTTCGTGCCTGCATGATAAGACTTTTGAATCTGGAACCCTGTTTGATTTTACAATGCCATCTTTATCATCTGTATAATTTTATCCTGCTCAAATTTACTGCTGTCAAATGCCAGATGATACTGGGAAATATCTTTCCATTTCTTATCTGTAAAGTACTCATAATAAGTACGCCGTTCTTTATCCACTTTCTTAACCAGCTTCTGTGCACTTTTTTCTTCCCGTCCCGTACGCTCGATGACAGTCTGTACACGATACTCAAATGGTGCATGGATAAATACGCTCAGGCATTTATTGTCGAGGATGTGATTGGCGCATCGGCCAACGATCACACAATCTTCTTTCTCAGCAGCATCCAGAATAATTTTTCGCTGAAGATCAAAGAGCACATCATTCATGGGAACAAAGTGAAAATCGCTGTCCATTTGAAGTTCATGGTCAATGGGAAAACGCCACTGGCTGCCACGTTTCTCATCAACCTTGGCAAGCAAATCAAAAGGAATATTCTCTTTCTGAGCTGCAATATCGATCAGCTCTTTGTCATAAAAAGCAAATCCAAGCTCTTCTGCCAGAGCTTTACCAATCAGGCGGCCATTACTGCCGAGCATCCTGTTTATTGTAATCACGCGTTTACTCATAATCAAACCCTCCTTTATGACATCTCTGTTATTGAACGATATAGATTCAGGCGGATATTCGCAAATTGTACCTGTTATCTGCAATTAACAGTGATAAGTCTTTTATTTGTGAACATTATAACATTGATACTTGAAAAAATCCAGTAAAATATATAAAAAACCAAATATATTACGAAAATATTTAGGTACAGTGCACAAAAACGATTCGCAATGAAACAAATGATACAGTTAATCCGATAATATTTTGAAAAGTGTTTTTTTGGATAGTTTTATCAATAGACACTTTTGGCTGTCATATGCTAGAATTAGAGTAATATTTACAGCAAGCAGCAAAGCGGATGATATTGTCCGCCTGACCAGGATTACTGCCGAGACATACAAGCCAAAATTCCATTGCCGCAGGCAATCTGGAATGAATTTTGGCTACGTTACTGAGAACGGAGTGAACAGTAACAAAAATTTATTTATGAAATAGAGGATATTTATAGATTTTTTCTTTAAGCTATGGTATTATATTAAATTGGCTGTCTGACGACAGATCCGAGTCAAAATATTACAAGAGATATGAAAAGTATGTAAGAAAGGGATACGATACATAATGCTGAAAATCAAAAGCTATGTAAAGGTAAACAGTCTGGCGGAAGCTTATGAACTGAACCAGAAGAAAACAGCCCGTATTCTTGGGGGAATGGTCTGGATGAAAATGGGCAACAGAGCAATATCCACAGCGATTGATCTTTCCGGTCTGGGGATGGATGCGATTTCGGAGAATGATGACGAATTTGTCATCGGATGTATGACTCCGCTTCATGACCTGGAGACAAATGAAGCTCTGAATACCTACACACATGGAGCTATGAAAGAAAGCCTTTGCCACATTGTAGGCGTACAGTTCAGAAACTGTGCCACTGTGGGAGGAAGCATTTATGGAAGATATGGTTTCTCAGATGTTCTGACCATGTTCCTGGGAATGGATACATGGGTAGAATTATATGATGCAGGCCGTATTCCACTGACTGAATTTGTAAATATGAAGAAGGACAATGACATCCTTGTAAATATCATCGTGCGAAAAGAGCCACTTCTTACCTGTTACTTAAGTCAGAGAAACATAAAAACAGATTTCCCGGTGCTGACCTGTGCAGCTTCTGTGATCGGAAATGAGGCAAGGACTGTGATAGGTGCCAGACCTGCACGTGCCATGATCGTGGAAGATAAGAAGCAGATCCTGAAGAATTTCCGGAACATGACAAAAAAGCAGAAGGAAGAGGCGATCGAAGCCTTTGCAGAATATGCGGCAGAGAACGTTCCTACTGCAGGCAATATGCGAGGATCAAAGGAATACAGAACCCTTCTTGTAAAAGTATTGACAAGAAGAGCCTGGGAAGCAGTAGGAGGGATGAAAAATGAATATTAATTTCTGGCTTAACGGAGTGAACCGCCACGCAGAGATCTCCCCGGATACACTGCTGATCGATTTCTTAAGAAAACAGGGCTGTTTCAGCGTGAAAAGAGGCTGCGAAACTGCGAACTGTGGTCTTTGCACAGTTCTTATGGACGGTCGTCCGGTGCTTTCCTGCAGTACACTTGCAGCACGCATTGAGGGAAAGAAAATCGTTACATTGGAAGGAATGCAGAGAGAAGCGCAGGAGTTTGGAAGCTTTCTGGCGAATGAAGGTGCGGAACAGTGCGGTTTCTGCAATCCGGGATTTATCATGAATGTATTTGCGATGCTCAACGAGATCAAAGATCCCACAGAGGAGCAGATCAAAGAATATCTTGCGGGAAATCTGTGCAGATGTTCCGGTTTTGTTTCCCAGACAAGGAGTATCCTGAAGTTCCTGAAATATAAGAAAGCACAGGAGGAAGCATAAAGATGAAATATGTAAATCAACCTGTACGTAAAACAGATGCAATGTCACTGGTAACCGGAAAGCCTGTCTATACAGATGATCTGGCACCAAGGGACTGCCTGATCGTGAAGATACTGAGAAGTCCCCACGCCAACGCCTGGGTGGAAGATATTAAAACAGGTACTGCCGAGAAGGTGGCCGGAATTGCATGTATCCTTACCTATAAAGATGTGCCTCAGAAACGTTTTACCCTTGCCGGCCAGACTGCACCGGAGATGAGTCCGGATGACAGACTGATCCTTGACCGTCATGTACGTTTTGTGGGAGATGCAGTTGCCATTGTTGCGGGTGAGACAGAAGAGGCGGTAGATAAAGCATTGAAGAGAATCCGCGTAGATTACCGCGTGGAGACACCGGTTCTGGATATCCACAAGGCAAAAGATAATCCGATCCTGGTCCATCCGGAGGATGACTGGAAGCTGAAAATTCCTCTTGGCGGAGACAACAAAAGAAACTTATGTGCATCCGCAGTGGAAGAACATGGAAATGTAGATGAAGTTCTGGCAAAGTGTAAATATACTGTAGAGCGCACTTATCATACAAGAGCAAACCAGCAGACTATGATGGAGACTTTCCGCACAGCCTGCTATATGGATCATTTCGGCAGACTGATCGTTCTGTCCTCAACACAGATCCCATTCCATGTGCGAAGGATCGTTGGAAGGGCACTGGACATTCCTGCTTCCAAAGTACGTGTGATCAAGCCAAGGATCGGTGGCGGCTTTGGTGCAAAGCAGACCTCTGTCAGTGAGATCTATCCGGCGATCGTGACCTGGAAAACAGGCCGCCCGTCCAAGATGATCTTCTCCAGATATGAGTCCATGATCTGCTCTTCACCGCGCCATGAGATGGAGATCACAGTACGCGCAGGTGCAGATGAAAATGGTATCATCAAGGCAATTGATCTTTATACTTTGTCCAACACTGGGGCATACGGAGAACACAGTTCTACAACAGTAGGACTCAGCGGTCATAAATCAATCGCTCTTTACAGACATACAGAAGCCTACAGGTTTGCTTTTGATGTTGTCTATACAAATGTGCAGGCTGCAGGTGCCTATCGTGGTTATGGTGCAACCCAGGGTATTTTTGCAGTGGAATCTGCAGTAAATGAGCTGGCACATAAGATGGGAATGGATCCTGTTAAGGTAAAAGAAATGAATATGCCTGTAGAGGGCGGTCCTCTTCCGGGATATCCGGATGTTCCTTATGCACAGAGCTGTTCCATGGACCGCTGTATGGCGCGCGCCAAAGAGATGATGGACTGGGATTCCAAATATCCATGCAGGGATATGGGAAATGGCAAGGTCCGCGGAGTCGGTGTTGCCATGGCTATGCAGGGATCCTCTATTGCAGGAGTTGACGTAGGCGGCGCAGATATTAAGCTGAATGAAGATGGTTCTTATACACTGGCACTTGGATGTACGGATATGGGAACAGGCTGTGATACCGTTATGGCGCAGATTGCGGCTGACTGCCTGAATACGCCTATGGATAACATAGTAGTATTCAGTGTGGATACGGATATTTCTCCTTATGATTCCGGTTCCTATGCTTCCGCTACAACCTATACCACCGGTGTAGCGGTTATGAAGGCCTGTGAGGAGCTGAAGAAAAAAATCTGTAAGCTTGGCGCAGAGATGATGGAAGTAGATGAGAGAAAAGTTGATTTTGACGGTTCCTGTGTATTCTATGATGAGACACTTGAGATAAGCGATGGGGCAGAGGGAAATGCAGCAGGTCATATGACAGATGCAGAAGAGGGCTATAGTGTTGATATGGATGCCATCAGTTCTGAAAATGCCCAGAAGAAAGTTTCATTGGAAGATATTGCATTAAAGAGCACTTTCTTTAACAATATCGAGCTTCAGGTTGTGAAACAGCATTCTTCACCGATCTCGCCGCCGCCGTTTATGGTAGGTATGGCAGAAGTAGAGGTGGATACAGAGACAGGCAGTGTGGATGTTCTGGATTATGTGGCGGTTGTTGACTGCGGTACACCGATCAATCCGAATCTTGCACGTGTACAGACGGAGGGCGGTATTGCACAGGGAATTGGCATGGCTCTCTGGGAAGATGTACAATATACAGATAAAGGTAAGATCCGCAACAACTCTTTTATGCAGTATAAGATCCCAACCAGACAGGATATCGGAAATATCCGCGTGGATTTCGAGTGCAGTTACGAAAAGAGCGGTCCTTTTGGTGCCAAATCCATTGGTGAGCTTGTAATTGATACTCCATGTCCGGCACTGGCTGAGGCAATTTATAATGCAACAGGTGTGCGTCTGACAGAGCTTCCGATGACTCCTGAGAAGATTGCCATGGAGATTTTGAAAAACCGCGAATCCATCCGGTCAGGGACAAAGGTGGAAGAATGAGAGAATTATGCCTTGCCTGTGCAGGTTTTGCCCTGGAGTTTATAGTTTTTTATGCAACAGGCATTGTTCTGGTCCGGATATTGAAAGTAAAAGGGGATTGTTCCCTGACTTTCATACTGGGATATCTGGTTTACTTTGCAGTGTTTGAACTGGTGATCGTACCGATGACACTGAAATGGGTATCTCTGACAGCTGCGGCTTATATATGGGCAGGAATTATGGCTCTGGTTATCTGCGCAGCTGTGATCTGCACAATAAAAAAACAACGGAGAATACGTGCCGGACAAATGGAAACATGTAGTGGGATTTTTGGAAGCATTTCTGAAATATGGAAAAATCACTCTGTGATGATTATCCTTGCAGGTGCCGTAGTATTGCTGCAGTGTCTGATTGTGATCTTTTACGAGGATACAACAGTAGATGCGGCGTATTATGTAGGTACAGTGAGTGCTTCTGTATACACAGATACTCTTGGCAGATATAATCCCTTTAACGGAGCGATCCAGAAGGCATTTCAGGCCAGATATGTTTTTTCCGCATATCCGATGCATAATGCAGTGTGGTGCAGACTTCTGGGAATCCATCCCATTGTGCAGGCAAAGCAGGTAATGTCATGTATGAATGTAGTGACTGCCAATCTGATCATTTATCAGATCGGTAAGAGACTGTTTGACGGAAACAGGAAGAAAGCAGATCTGATGCTTGTCTTTGTCTGTGTTTTACAGCTGTTTTGCGGTACGATTTATTCCTCCGGAACTTTTTTCTTTACCAGAAGCTACGAGGGAAAAGCCATCCTTGCCAACATTGCCATCCCTGCAGTTCTCATGTGTGCCGTCTGGTATCTGCAGGAGAAAAACAGCAGGAATGTCTGGATCATATTGTTTGTCACAGCGGTCAGTGCGCTGACATTTTCCGGTTCTGCTATCATCTTTCCTATCGTGATCGCAGCGGGAATGGCTCCGGCGGCAGTTATGAATAAGAGATTTTCAGGGCTGGTATATTGTGCAGTGTGTATGCTTCCGTCGGCATTATATGCAGCTGTATTTTTTGCATGCAGAATTGGTCTGCTGACGCTGGCTGCATCATAATACAGAAAGGAGAAAAAAATGGCAGGTGTAACAATTCAGGAACTGGGACTGCGCTTTGTTGATGCATGTATGAAGCTGTACTGGGGTTCCTGCTGGTATCCTCTTCTGTTTGCTGTAGGACTGATCTGCACACTGGTCCTGGGGAGAAAAAGAAAGTCCGGGATATTTATCGGCTATACAGTATTTCTGCTGCTGACAGTATATAATCCGCTAGTTGTAAAATATCTTATTGCAAAGGCGAAGTTTGAGAATGAATATTACCGGTTTATCTGGATTCTTCCTGTGATCCCGGCGGTTGCCTACTATGGAGTCAGACTTGTGACCGCTTTTAGAAAGACCTGGATAAAAGTTCTTATGGCTGCAGCTGCGCTGACAGGTTTTGTGATCCTGGGAAATCCGCTGGACGGGGTAGTGACCAATTTTGCAATGGCAGAGAATATTTATAAGGTGCCCAATGATCTGCGTGCAGTCTGCGACGTGATCCACCAGAACCAGGAGAATGATTTTCCAAGGGTTGTTTTTGACGGCAGTCTTAACAGCATTGTGCGACAGTATGATGCGGGGATCGCCACTGTAATAAGCAGAAATGCAAGTATCTACAGATCAGGCAGTACAGTGGCGGGAAACTATGATGAGAACAGCAGTTTCTATAAAAGACAGAAAGCATTGCTGGATGTGATCGATTATCATATCTATGAAGATAAAGAAGGGTTTCAGGCTGCGTTGAAGAAATCAAAGACAGATTTCGTAGTAACACAGATCGGGCTGGTTGACCATGATTTTCTGACAGAGTGTGGTTGTGAACTGATCGCACAGACGGAATCTTGCTACATTTACAGATTTGATTATAGCAATCCTCGTAAATAATGCATATTGATCCGGCTCATCAGAGCGTGAAATTCTGCCAAGCTGTTTCAAATGCATTAATTAAGAGGCGTGCTATGATCGAAATATCATATATCTTACAAGAGAAGGAGAAAAGAAATGAAAAGTAACATAAAAAGACTTTCGTTCTGCCTTTCAGCACTGATGCTGCTGATACTGGCAAGTCCGCTGACTGTACTTGCAGCAGAGGAAGAGGTGGCTGCATCTGCGAAATTTTACGGCACATTCTGGTCGTTGGTTCCGCCGCTTGTTGCCATTGCACTGGCACTGATCACCAAAGAAGTATACAGTTCACTGTTTGTAGGAATACTGGTTGGTGCACTGTTTTACTCTAATTTTAATTTCGAAGGAACAATCCTTCATATTTTTGAAGGCGGAATGATCAGCGTTCTGACAGATTCTTATAATATGGGTATCCTGATCTTCCTTGTTATTCTGGGAACCATGGTATGTCTGATGAACAGGGCAGGCGGTTCCGCAGCATTCGGACGCTGGGCCGGTAAGAGGATTAAAAGCAGAGTTGGTGCGGAACTCTCAACCATCATTCTTGGTGTACTGATCTTTATTGACGATTATTTTAACTGTCTGACAGTAGGAAGCGTTATGCGTCCTGTGACAGATAAGCACAATGTGTCCCGCGCAAAGCTGGCGTACCTGATCGATGCCACAGCAGCACCGGTATGTATCATTGCACCGATTTCTTCATGGGCTGCGGCAGTCAGCGGATTTGTAGAAGGAGAGGATGGAATTACTCTGTTTGTACATGCAATTCCCTATAACTTCTACGCACTGCTTACGATCTTCATGATGGTGGCAATGGTTCTTATGAAAGTAGAATTCGGACCAATGGGTGTTCATGAGACAAATGCTTTAAAAGGCGATATCTACACAACACCTGCACGTCCTTATGCAAACGCGTCTGAAGATGAGAAAAGTAATCCGCGTGGCAAGGTGATCGATCTTCTGATCCCGATCATAAGCCTTGTAATATGCTGCGTAATCGGTATGATCTATACAGGTGGTTTCTTTAGCGGAACTGATTTTGTAACTGCATTTTCACAGAGTGATGCATCTGTGGGACTGGTGCTTGGAAGCTTCTTCGGACTGGTTATCACGATTGTTTTATATCTGATACGTCGTGTTATGAATTTCAGAGACTGTATGGCGTGTATTCCGGACGGATTCAAGGCAATGGTACCTGCGATCCTGATCCTTACTTTTGCCTGGACATTGAAGGCCATGACAGACAGCCTTGGTGCATCTGTATTTGTATCTGCAATTGTTAAAAGCTCTGCAGGCGGGCTGATGAATTTCCTTCCTGCAATTATCTTTGTGATCGGGGCTGTTATCGCATTTGCGACAGGTACTTCATGGGGAACCTTTGGTATCCTGATCCCGATTGTTGTTAATGTATTCTCAGGAACAAATCATGAACTGATGATCATCTCTATTTCTGCATGTATGGCAGGTGCTGTATGTGGAGATCACTGTTCACCGATTTCCGATACAACCATCATGGCATCAGCAGGTGCACAGTGTGAACATGTAAATCATGTCAGCACACAGCTTCCCTATGCAATGGTTGCAGCAGCAGTATCTTTCCTGACTTATATTATCGCAGGATTTGTACAGACAGCATGGATCGCACTTCCTGCAGGAATCGTTCTTATGGCGATCACCCTGGTGATCATCCGATTAAAATTCGACGATCTGAAAATGTAAATAAAACCGGGCAGTCAGCACAATGCATGACTGCCCATAATTTTTTTATAACAAGGTTACTGTTCACACATCACTATCCCGCGAGGTGTTTTGGCATGAATATGCCAAAATCCCGAGACATACAAGCCAAAATTCCATTGCCGCAGGCAATCTGGAATTTTGGCTACGTTACTGTGAACGGAGTGAACAGTAGTGAACAGTAACCTGGAAATTTTTTCAAAAGGGCAGGAATGGGGAATCGCCTTGTATTTTGTTGGATTTTATTGTATGATATCGAGTGACAGGATATCTCGTTACTGTTCATTTTGTTCTCAGTAACGATATCTTTTTTGTCACTGATTTTATCAAAAAGGAGGATTTTTAAGCGATCAATAATATTGATATTAGTGATTAAATATGTTAAAATGTGCTCATGGAGGTATTGCTATGAACACATCGAATATCACTAATTATAAACCAAAAGATTTTGCTGAATTATTAGGTGTCTCTGTGAAAACATTACAGCGTTGGGACAGGGAAGGAACGCTAAAAGCAAATCGAACTCCAACTGACAGGCGTTATTATACTTACAGCCAATATCTTCAATTCAAAGGCATAAATACAGAGAATGATACTCGACAGGTTGTTATTTATGCAAGAGTTTCTACAAGAGATCAAAAGGATGATTTACAGGATCAGGTATCGTTTTTACGTCAATTCTGTAATGCCAGAGGAATGATTGTAGACCAATGTATTGAAGAGTATGGCAGTGGTTTAAACTATAACCGCAAAAAGTGGAATCAGCTGTTAGACGAAGTAATGGAACAGAAAATTAAAACCATCATAGTTACACATAAAGACAGATTTATCAGATTTGGGTATGACTGGTTTGAAAAATTCTGTATGAAGTTCAACACAACTATAGTGATAGTGAACAATGAAGAACTATCACCGAAAGAAGAACTTGTACAGGATATTGTATCTATACTTCATGTTTTTTCCTGTAGATTGTACGGGCTTCGTAAGTATAAAAAACAAATAGAAAGGGATGAAGAGATTGCTAAAGAGCTTCA
>NZ_JAJDMI010000051.1:0-23907 GCF_020593505.1 Blautia sp. DFI.3.45 | reverse complement strand
AAAACATTTGTTGTCAAGGTTCAGTTTTTGGCTACGAGTTTTATTTTCGTAGCAAAGAGCTGTGGCGAAAGCGTGTTGCTTTCATGTAAAAGCAGGGCAGAGTAGGAAAGAGGGGGACATTAAACCATGCTCTGCTAAAAACTGCTTATTCTTCTTCGATTTCTAAGGCAATATCAAACCCTAAAATCATTTTGATAAGTGCTTCTCGGATAAGTCCCTTTAACTCCATATCTACAACAATATAGACATTGCCGTATTCATCATAGAGTGGACGCAAACAGCACTTTGATATGTACGGGTCATAAAATGCCAGTATTTTTTCAATCGCTTTTTCGTCCCCGTCCATTGCTTGCGAAAGCAAATAGTAGGACGGCTTCTTAAATGTTTGCTTCATTTTACTGCTTCTCCTTTAGTATTTTTTTCATAGTTTCCAAAGCATGATGTCGGTTTCTAAATACACCGCTTTGCGTAATCTTTTGTAAGTTGGCAATTTCACTTTCTGTCATTTCCAAGAAGTAATACATTAACAGAGTATTTCTCTTTCTTTCTGGAAGTTTTTTCAAGGCTTCTGCCAGCTCATCATCAAGGACACGAATATCAATGCCACATACTGAAAAGATTGTATAATCTGTTTCGTAGTCATCCCACACAGCAAAATTTTCAACGAAAATTTCTGGAAGTTCACAGAATGGAATTTCTTTATCTTTTCGTCGTTTCAATCCTTGTTGGTAGTCCTTTACAATATGACGGACAACTTTCTTCAAACAACTTTCAAAGCGACATTGAACTGTTTTCTGGAAGTCAGACGGTTTCATCAATCTCACCCCCTTTCCACTATGATTTGAAAAGTGTTTATCCCTCTTTCCGCACCATATAGGGAATGAAAGGTGTGATTTAATGACCTCTTTTGAAAAATTTTTAAATTTTTTTCGGGTATGAAAAAAGCCCGCACAAAACATATAGTCTGTACGAGCCTTTAAAGCTAAAACATATTCAATTTTTAATAGTGTGCTATTAGGTGGAATTTGATTGCAAAGAATTGTACTTAAAGCTTTCCATAATGCAAGCCTCCTTAAAGCACCGTATCAATGTTGGCATGGTTTTCAAATTACTCTGAAAAATTATGAACTGTTCCTTTTGGAAATGTAATGGTCAGTCTTGTATATTCTTTTTCCGTAGAAGCAATATCCAATTTCAAGCCCAACCTATCGCATAATTTTTTCGATAGATACAGTCCCATACCCGTTGCATTTGCCTTGTTTCTATTTGAACCCGTAAAACCTTTTTCAAATACACGGGATAAATCAGACGCTTTTATTCCACAACCATTATCTTCAATCACAAGCAATATATTTGTACCATTGTCTTGACTGTATATCGTCAGTTTATTTTCCTGCTTATCAAAATACTTAATCGCATTTTGCACGATTTGAGATAGAATGAATGTCAGCCATTTTTCATCAGTATAAATGACATTTTCTATGTCATGGATATTGATAATTGCTTTTCTTTCCATAAGCGAATGACGGAATTTCAGAATGACATTATGTATCACTTCGTCTAACTGCAACTGTTTTACAAAATAGTCCTTTTCCGTATTTTCACTTCTTGCATAGTAGAGCATTTGTTCCACCAACTGAAATATTTTGTCTGTTTCTTTTTTCAACGTGTAATTTTTCGTATTATCAAACGTCAAAGACAATGCTCCTATCGGTATCTTGATTTCATGGGCGAAACTTTCCACATATTCTTGATACTCCTGCTTTTCCTCTGTAATTTTACTGATTTCATCATTCATAGATTTACAGGCTTTTTTTATTGCGTAGTAATAGGCTTCATTTTGAAATTCTTTTGGCTTTGGTAAAACGTCTGCAATATAGTAAGTTTCTTCCAGTCCGTCTACTAAATCAATAATATGTTGTGAAGCCCCACGTTTCTTCCGATACAAACACCATTGAGAAAGCCCTTGTATGCTGATGAACAGAATTGTCAGCAATACAACAAATAGCGTATCTACACCGTAGAAAATCAAGAGAAATGCTACTAAGGCAAGAAAGAAAAGCTGAAACAATATCTCTGTTATTTTTTCTTCTAAGAATGTAAAAAAACTCACAGTTTCCAACCCTTTCCTCGTATATTTTCCAATAAATGAACAATACCGATTTCTTTCATTTTCTTTTTTAGACGAGTCATATTAACCAGTAATACATTTTCGTCTAAATAATATTTGTCGTTCCACAGCTTTTCCAATAGTTCTTCTTTGCTAATAACTTTATCTTCGTTCATAAAGAAGTAGTACAAAATACGAAATTCATTTCTTGTCAGTTCAATGCTTTGCTCTTGATATTTCAAAATGGATAAGTGTAAATCAAGGGTACAATCTTTTTTGACAAGCTCACGGAAATTGTTTGGGTTTGACAACTGCAATGCACGCTTGATCTTCTCAAGAAGAATAAGCGTATCATATGGCTTTGTGATAAAATCAATCCCACCCACTTGAATACTTTTCAATTCGTCAGCATTTGTATCTCTGCTTGTTACAAAGATAATCGGTACTGGCATGACTTGTTTTATTTTCCTGCATACTTCATAGCCATTCTCATACGGCAGGTTAATATCAAGCAGAACCAGTTCTATGGAATATTGCTTTAATTCATCTGTCAGGTTTCCAAAGTCAGTCAATAAAACTGTTTCATATCCTTGTGTGTTCAATAATTTAGAAAGCTCCAAACGAGTGATTTCATCATCTTCGATAATTGCTATTCTCATTTCAACACCCCCTTGATTTACCATTATAATAATTCCACAGCAGGAGAGCTAGAAAAATCTAACTCGCCTCATTGATATTTCGTTTGAAACCGATATACGTTGCTATCCAGTAAATACTATAAATTAGGAAGAAGATAATTAAATTCAAGCCAAAGTACATTAGATAAAGGTGTTTATCTCCCAAAATTTGTTGATACACATTATTCAATGACGACATCATCACGAAAGAACATAATATTGCTGATATTGCAGGGACACAAAATAATATCAATAATTGTTTTCTGATTGTCTTAAATAGCGACTTGTCATTTATTCCTAATCTTCGCAAGGTCAGGTAGCGATATTTGTATTTAGTAGAGTCGCTCAATGATTGAACTGCCAAAATTGTCCCTACTGCGGAAATCAAGATAAATGCAATATACATAAACAGACTGACTACTATTGCAACCATTGCTTTTTGTTGTTCTATTTCTGCACCTCTTACGTTTACTCTATACGATTCGTCATTTATTTCTCCATTTTCATCAACCTTTACTAATTGATGTTGCATATCTTCTTTTATCTTATTTTCTAATTCTGCGTCTGTATCTTCTTTTGTATCTATAATCAAATGATTTTCTGATACTTCAAGTCCTTGAACATATTTATCTGGAAGTACAACAACAAATCTGCCAGTATTAGTTATAGAGTTCCAATAAGACTTAGTGTCATATCCTTTTAATTTCAAATTTTTATTTGCTACTGTTATGGTTTCAATATCTTTGTTATCTTCAACCTCATATGCAAACTTGCTATTTGTAACTATATAGTATTCGTTATCATTTAAAGAAAGCAACGGCATCTTTCTTAATTCTAGTAATCTATTATAATCACTTAACTTCAAGACTGGGTCAAAATCATAATATTCTGATTGGAAAAAATTTTGTACCTGATGATTCGGCTCTTTATAAATGTCGTACTCAATGGTATTATCAATCGTATATTCTTCTTCAATTACTCGAATATATTCATCAAATACCTGCTTATCATCAAAGAGTTGTACATCATATGGTGCATTTAAATTCACGCTGATATCATACGAAGCTTTGTTGATACTAGAATAATTCAGAGCCAGCAGTGAAATTAAAATCAACATAGACAATGTACCAAATGTGAAGCTCATTGTTCTTGCTTTAGAAGCAAATGTTCTTGCTACAAACAGATTATCATTTTGATATTTCATTTTTTTATTCTTTAACAAAACAGTCAAGAACATATCTGCACAAGTTGTAGATATACCATAAATGCTGATAATCAACATGATTACGCTTACCATCAAATAGGTAAGTGTTTCTTGCTTATTAAAATTATCCATAGTACAACGTGAATTCCAGAGAAAAAGAGAAATCGCACCAAGAATAATACTTAAAACAAAAATGACATTTCTTTTTTTACTGTCACGGAACATTTTCTTTTCATTTTGTTTATCAAAGTAAAGAAAATCACGTATCGTCATTTTACTTATTCTTCTTAATAGATTAAGTAAAACCAAAACATAAATAGTTAAAAAATAAATTATCAATAGTCCAATAGAAACAAAATTCAAAGAAATAAAGAGAGTTTTTGGAATACCCAGTAAGTTTACAATTACTAACGACACAAACTGGCTGAATAAAAAGCCAATAGGAATAGCTAATACAAATGCTAAAATTCCCAACAGTATATTTTCAATTATAACTAAGTGGGCAATTTCTTTTTTCTTAATGCCAAGAAGCATATATGTTCCTAATTCTTTACTTCTTTTTTCAAACATAAATTTCGTTGTATAGTTGATCAAAAAGCATATCACAAAAGTAATAAGGATATTTACAGCGAACAATGAATTCTTAAATGCATCCATACTGGAACATAACTTTACAATTTCATCAGAACTTGCCACCAAATTAAAAGCAAATATAAGAGAAAAGGATGTAGTAACGGTTATCAGATAAATCAAATAATCTTTAATATTTCTTTTTGTATTTCTATACGCTAACTTACCTAACATTTCCCACTTCACCTCCGAGCAAGGTTAATATATCCAGTATTTCATTGAAGAAATCTTTTCTGCTTTTTTCCCCTCTGAAAATTTCATTGAATATTTTACCGTCTTTCAAGAACAAAATACGTTCACAGAAAGACGCACTAAACGGGTCATGTGTTACCATTAAAATAGTAGCCTGCATTTTCTTGTTGATTTCAGACATTGTTTCCAGTAATAATCTGGAAGCTTTTGAGTCCAAAGCTCCCGTCGGTTCATCAGCTAAAATCAGTTTCGGTTCATTGATTAAGGCTCTAGCACAAGCACAACGCTGTTTTTGTCCGCCAGAAACTTCATAAGGAAATTTCGATAAAATATCACGAATACCCAATTTATCGGCGATAGCATGAACTCTTTTCTCAATATCAGTAGGGTTCTGTTTGTTGATAACCAATGATAAAGAAATGTTTTCTCCAATCGTTAAAGTATCTAAAAGGTTGAAATCTTGAAAAATGAACCCTAAATTTTCACGTCTGAAATCAGCAAAATCTTTATCCTTGATTTTGGTAATATCTTGATTATTGACTGTAATGTGTCCGCTGGTTACAGTATCAATCGTAGAGATACAGTTTAATAGGGTAGTCTTTCCAGAACCACTAGCTCCCATGATTGCGACAAATTCGCCCTTATCTACATACATAGAAATACCGTCTACTGCCTTTGTGATATTTCCAGAGTTACCCCCGTAGTATTTTTTTACTTGCTCTAAATTTAAAATGTGTTCCATTAAAAATCGCTCCTTTCTTCCTGCCACATTTATTTGTTTTGGAATACAATTAAATTATAGCAAGGGCAGTATTCAATTACACTTACAGTTTTGAAAGTAAACAGAGAGTAAAAGAGCCGTGATAATGCAGATCACAATTCTGTGAAGCATTTCCACGACCCTTTTATTATAATTTTACCGTTGTCTTTTTCGTAATGGTATAAATGTATTCCTCTGGCGTAGGGCGTTTATTCCCAAAATACTTTTTGAAATTTGCCTGCACCTCTGGGTCGGTGCTATTCATAGCTTCATCAATCGTAGCTTCAATATCCGCCCGAACATCAGCCAATGATACACCGCCAGCTTTTGCACCAGCTTTCAATGCCTTTTTTATATCTCTTTTGTTCAGTCCTATCATATTCATACCTCAATTCTACTTTTTAAAGCTAATAAGTTTTCCATTGTATTTTACAATGATGAATATGATATAAAACACTCCTACAACAATCAAAATAAGACCTATGTAATAGCCTAATTCAGAATGAGAGATTAAATTGATAATCGGCATAACAAGAATACCAATACTAACCAGTAAAGTGCCTATTCCTATTTTTTTTGTAAACACCTTTTTATCTTTAGGGTCAAGTTGTGTATAATGATAACCATGTAATAAAGTAATATTCTCTTTTATACCTATTTGATAAGATGTAAAAAGTAAAAACAATCCTATAACTATTTCAACAATCAATTCCTCTAATTCCATAATCGTTCTCTCCTTTAATCAAAATAAAATAATTCTTCAAATTTTTTATCTAAAGCTATACAAAGCACTAATGCCAATTTTGCTGTTGGATTAAATTGTCCAGTTTCAATAGAACTAATTGTATTCCGAGAAACCCCGACTAGTTCAGCTAATTCTGTTTGTGATAATTTTTTTTCTTTTCGTACAGTTTTTAATCTGTTTCTCAAAATTAAATGTTCGTCCATTCTATAAACCTACCATTAAAAATTTATAAAAGTAATACCCCATAAATAGAAGAAAGAATAAAGCAATAACAAATTTGGATTTATTTTTTGAAATATGTGCTTCATAACCCATAGAGCCAAATGCCACAGACCCAATAATTGTCATTATGTCATAGTAAGGTTCTTTACAAACTGCTTTAATGAAAAGAATTAAAATGCAGATAAATAAAACAAACATTAAGCCAAAAGATTTCCCTTGAAGTTTAATATGTTTTTCGTATTCATCAAGATATAGATTCTCTTTTTTGTTTTGTGATAGTATTTTTTCTTTATCCATTATATAACGCTCCTTTCAAATAATACCAAGTACACTTGTTATTTATATTATAGCATTCGGTCATTACAAGTCAATATTTTTGCACAGTTTTCTTGTCGTTTTGTAAAAGCGTGCAAATCTGATAGGAAATGCACGCTATATCATTTATCCTACAATCTTCCAGTTACTATCCTTATGTAGCACAAGCTCATACTGCGATACCTGCGTCGCTTTTGTCTGATTATCAATGAATTTTACCGCAACCTTGACTTTCACATTGTCGCCGTCCTTTATAAAGATAGGGTTTACCAGTTCAGAATAAAGGTAGTCCCTGCCGATAGGTTCAATCACATTTCCCAATACATAGTAAGCAAGCTCTTTTTCCGTCGCTGTTGGGTACAGCTTAAAGAATGTTTCCAGAAAAGCGGTAGCGTCATTTACCGTATCAGCGTCCACGCTTGCGTCTGCTTCTGGTGTCTTAGGCTCATAGTCTGATTTTTCAACTGCTGGTGCAAGGGTAGGGTTTTGAACGATTACCATATCCCCGTCTGCGTCCACATAGACTTTTACAGTATAGGTTGCTTTCACATTGCTTGTCTGTTCTCCCTCTTTTATCTGCTGATCTACTTCGTAGGTAGCAGAAAAAGTGTCCGCTCCCGATTGCTCGATATGCCATACAATCACATCTGTAACCGTGGAGCTGGTCGGTATATCGGTTCTAATGGTGTCTACATTTAAGTCCTGCAATTCCTTTGTCAGATAACCGCTGATTGCCTGCGTCCTTGCTTCGATAGCTTCTTTGCTGTTATCCCATGTGTAATAGGACTTCGCAAAGTTTTTCACGAAATTTTCTATCCCGTTGGTGTCCTGCAAGCGAAGTTCAATGATTTCTTTTTCATGGGTGGTGTGCTGGTCGATAGCCGTAAAATTCTTATACACCCCAAAGCTCACGCTTGCGACAAGCACCACCCACAACGCAATCACGGTTTTCTTATGTGTGCCTACCTTGACAGTACGCACCTTTTTTTCTTTTGGTTCTTTGATAGTTTCTGTCTGTTTCTTATTCTTCTTAAACATATTTTTCAAGTCCTTTCTATTGTTTTACTCGTCCTGCACCGATTAAGTGCTGTTGCCAGTAACTACTACTTAGGTCTGCATATCCTATCGGGTCGCCTGCGTGGTACATCTGTGTCGGCGAAACAAGAATACCGACGTGTGTTACATACGAACCAGCGTTATAGGTGGAATGGAAAAACACCAAATCGCCTGCTTTTGCCTGCGAGAGTGGCAGATGTTGGGTTGCGTCATACTGTGCTTGTGCTGTTCTCGGTAAGGAGATACCAGCTTTTCCATAGCACCATTGCGTCAATCCCGAACAATCAAAGGAAGTATTCGGGTTACTGCCACCATACACATACTTCCAGCCTTGATATTTCAACGCTTCATTCATTACCTTTTGTGCCAGTTCTCCCGATACCTGCGGAACTGCTAAATACTGATTGACTACTTCCACATAGAACATATTTCCATAGCCATACCGCCAGCCCCCATTCTTAGCAACGGCTATCGGGTTGGTGTAGGTTACTTTCTTTCCACCCGATTTCTCACGGGCGAAGCTCTCTGCAAGATTAAAAGTGTGTTTTTTTCCTTTTCCTGCCACATATCCCACATAGCCACCGCCATAGTTATAAGACTGTATCGCTACATTCAAATCGTCGATACCTTGATTTTGGCAGGAAGAAAGCAGGGACGCAAAATATTTACACCCCTGCTTGATTGAGCTTTCCGTATCTAAAGAATTGGGCGGTAAGCCAAGACTTTCTGAACTCTGCATAACATCTTCTGCTGTACCACCACTTTCTACTTGAATGATAGCCAATAGCACATTGACATACTCGGAGATACCGTTTTCTCTGGCGTACTTTTCCACCATAGGCTGATGTTTCAAAACTTCTGCGGATAAATTCATACCCGTAATGCCAGAAGAAAAGTTGCTGTTCTCGTCGTCGCTGTCCGCACTAATCAACACCCCAAAGAAAAGCACCAGAGAAAATAGGATAGGAAACAGACTGCCAATGAGAGCGATATGTTTCAGTTTCATTTTTTCTTCTGTCCTTTCTTTGTTACAAGGCTTCGGTTTTTCTCTTTGGTCTGCTGGTTCTTTTGGACGGTTTGCGTCTGCTGAACCTTTGTCCTGCGGTCTTTTGTGTCATTCTGGCGTGTTTCCTGCGATACCACTTTTTCTACATTCTGCCTATGTACTGGCTGTGCAGGTTGGGTCGTTTTTCTATCAGAAGCACCAGAAGATAGCGGACGCTCTTTGATAACATTTGCTTTGACTGGCTCACTTATCTTTGAAGTGGTCGCTGTGGCAGGACGTTTGACTTCCTGCATTTTTTCAGCACCCGTCTTTGAAACGCTTGAAGCTGTGGCTGGTCGCTCATGGGGACGGGTAGCTCCCGTTGTCGCTGATCCGTCAGCCTTTCGCTGTGCCTGCCTTGCTTCTTGTGCCTTTTGAAGCTCCATACGCTTGTCAGCGATATTCTGCCTATGCTGTTCCTGCTTTTCCAATCGTCCCGTCTGTCTGGACTGCTGTTCCTGCACCATGCCACGCTTGAAGTCGGACACGCTGGACTTTGCCTTTTCCTTTGCGGAATACACCGCATAAGCGGTCTGTGTCGGCATATCCTTGATGTTTTCTTTGACAGCATTTGCCTTGTCTTTCACTTTATTTTTCGTATCTAAGACAGCACCCACCTTTGAGCCTGCACGCTGTCCCATGCTGGAAGTGGTATTGCCCCGATTTTCTTTAGAAGCTGTATTTTTTCTTTCAGCTCTTTTGCCAGCAACAGAACTACCAGCCACCGCACCAGCAACACCACCAGCAGTAACCGCACCAGCAAGCCGTCTTTCCATACGCCTAGCCCTATGTGCCAAGTATAGATACGGTCTGCGGAAAATTCTTCGTCCCATGCTTTGACTGTCGTTAGCGTTCAAAGAGAACATACTCATTAAGTCGCCCAGCTTCATATAGATACCTGCGAAACATACTATCTGCAAGAACGCCACCATGAAAAACGGGTAATCTGTGGAAATGTTATAAAACATACTGGAAATACTGAACGCCACTGTTACAATGAGCGTTATTCCTGCCCGTGTCATTATGGTATTAAACACCCTTACGATTGCCTGCTTTGCCATGCTTTCATAGCTGGGTATCATGGAAAGTAGAAAGCTGATAGGTAAAAACATTGCAAAAATAATAAAAAGTATCTGGCTAAACAACATCATGCCCGTAAGCAAGAATACAAATATCGTTATCCCCAAGTTGAAGAACAAGAGGAAGAACACCATACCTAAACGGTTTACCACCTGCGGTATCGTCAGATTATTATTGTCGTTATCCTCGATTTCTATTTTCACGACTTCCTCTCTGGTCTTTCCGTCCTCGTCCTCTGGACTTACTGATACCAGAGCTTCCACACGGTCTGTCCCGATTTCTTCTATGTTGCTGTTACCGAATTGCAGAAGTAGCCACGGCTGTTCCACTTGAATAGAAAATAGGCTGTCCCGTATCAAGTCCACGCTGTCCTTGCCCTCGCTGTCGGAGTTGGGGAGCATGATTTTTGTTCCCAAGTCCAAAGAAGCGGTACTGATGTCTGATGAAAATTCATTTATCTTCTTGATGTAGTCGGGAGCGTAGGCAATAAACGAAGCGGACAGCACGAACACCACCACAAAGTTGATAACAGCGTGAAGTGCCTTGCTGGTTTCCCGTTTAATCAGTCCCGTATAAGCAACATACATTCCCACCACTAAGATAATGAGAAGCAGGAAACCAACATAGAAGCCCGTAGAAGAAAAGCCGTTCTCGGTTACACCTGCAAGGGTCTGTATGCTCTTTCCGATACTGTCTGCCATATCGTTAATAAAATCAAGTTTATAGGCTTCCTGCACCACATAGCCCGTGGCATTGCTTAAATAAAGGCTTATCGTCCAGACAAAGTTGGTAATGCAGTAAAGCCCATACTGTACCGATTTTCCAATGCCGTCCAGCCAGTTCCACGGCAACCACGACCAGCTATTATCCACATAAAAATCAAGCTGGTAGTTAGATAGCGGATATTTTGAGTAAAGATTTTCTGCATTGATAGTATCGTCTACAAGTCCCGTTGCATGAGCCACCGTCCCCAAAAGTGAAAGCAGGATAAGGGAGAGTGCCACCACGAACAGAGCCGTTTTGAGAAAGTGAAGTATCCTCCTTTTTGTGAACGCACCTTTTATCCTTTCTTTCATCACTCCACCTCATTTCTCTGTACGGGCGGTCTGGTATCAAAGGCGTGTAGCAGTTCTTCAAAAACTGGGTGTATCTGTACCACACCGACACGCCCGTATAAGTCCTGCAATAAGCATTGTCCGTTCTCCAAATCACGAAGCCGTTTCTGGTTGTTTTCATCGTCCTTGTCGATGCCGAAAAATTCTAAGGTCTGTTTTATCTCGTTGATGTCAGTAGAACGGAAAGCGAATTTTAAGCCGATATTGTTTTTCAGACTTTCCTTTGCCACGTCCCCAGAAGATTGTGTAACGAAATAAACGCCTGCCTGCATAGCTCGTCCAGCACGAACCAGCTTGTTAGAGAGCGTTTCTCCTTGTGCCACATTTAAGAACGCCCACGCTTCGTCCAAATCGACAATCTTAAAAATACTTCTGTCCGAATGGATAAAATCAAGGGCAAAGGTACTAATCACAATCAGCATAGACACCGACAATAATTCAATAGTCGTGTATTCCTCAAAGGTCGTGTCCTTATCTGGCAGTACAAGGTCGGCTACTTGAATGATATTGAGCTGGTTATCAAGGCTGATTGCATTTTCCACCGTACCGTCTGAAAACAGCAGATGTGCAAAGTCGTAGTCCGTGAAGCTGTCGATATGGTCTGCGATATTTCTTGATATGGGCGTATCTTCACGGCGTAGCTCGTCTATCACATGGAGCAAGCCCCGACTGTCGCTCTGGGTAACGGAGCGTACCGCCTTACGAAGTACGGGGAATTTTTCGCCGTCCCTAGAGGAAATACCCGTAAGAAATGTTAAGATGTCGATTGCCAGACTTTCAGCGTCTTTTACATTCTTCATAATCACAAACGGGTCAAGAAGTCCTGCATTGTCCTTATCGCTGGTTAGGTTTACGATATTGATTTCATGGGCGATTTCTGGGAGCGTTTCTTTCCAGTTGCCACGCTCACTTTTAGGGTCTAACAGAAGTGCTTGACCGCCAAACAGCACCGCATAATATACCAGAAGATTATTGCAGAACGACTTCCCACCGCCAAGAGAACCGACAAAAGCAGAAGCAAGGGCGTTGGTAACTGTGCCTTTTACGCCCTGCGAAGCTAAAGACGGTTGCAGGTACACATTTCTTCCCGTATCAACGGAATAGCCCATATAGATACCCGTAGTTTCCCCTAACTGCTGGGTTGCTCCAAAGCCAAGTCCAGCTAAAAAATCTGATTTTACATACTGCACATAGTCATTGATATATCGCTTGCTGGCAGGAAGAAATTCAGAATGAAGCCCCAGCATATCCCCAGCAGGACGCACCAGCTTTACATTGAGGTCGTCGTAAAAGTCTTTGACTTCATCACAACGGCGTTTCAGCTCGTCAAGATCGGGTGCAGACACCCGTATCACGTAGCTTAACTTATACATACTTTCTTTGCTCTGGTCTAAGTCTGTTTCCAGCTCGTCCACGCTGTCTAAGGCGTCTACCACATTCGAGCTGGTTTCACTTCCTGCTTGATAAGCGTGATTGTCAAGGTCTTTCAATTCCTTTTTCTTATTGCGGACGGTTGTTAATGCTTTTCGATTTTCTACGATTTCTACATTCATAGAAGTATCAACGGGGAATGTGAATTGCTGTTGCTGGAAATAGAAGATTTCAGACGACGGAAAATCAAGCTCGCCGACAATCGCATTGACGGTAAAATAGGACACATAACTTTCCTTGTCCTCATGTTCCAATCGTAAATATCGCTGGCTTTCTTCAATCACACACCTTGTCGGACGGATAAGGTCATAGTATTTTATCAGCGTTTCTTTTTTATAGTTCTTCTTTGGTAGCTGATAGTCATAATCTTCATAAGCGATACCGTCCCTGCCGTAAAGATGTTCCATGAGATACCCAAAATCATTGATTTCCAAGCGACGCACCTTGAAGCGACGGGAGATTTTATTTTCCAGTAACTTTTCCATTTTCATGTAACGGTTGATTTCATCATTCGGCATGGAAACAAAGTCATTCATCAGCGTGTGGTTCACTTCATGGAGAAACTCTTTGAATGTCAGCCACGCTGATTTTTTGATGTTCTTCAGATTGAGCTGTTCTTCTGTAACCATGAGCTTAAAGCCAAGAAAAAAGCGGTAGTCCACTTGATTATCCCCAATCATTGATACTAACGCTTCGGTCTGTTCGTCTATTTTCTGATAAGCAACTTCCTTTAACTTCCCCGTAACTAACTTCTTTGACTGCTCCTGCATACTTCTAATAGAGCTTTCCGTGGCAACCTGCAACGCATGAATTTTACCCTCACGGGACTGTGCGATAAGCTGGCGAAAGCTATCATGCACGATAAATTTCTGCTCTGCGGATAGAAAAGAATAATTGTACGGTATCAGCTCATAGTAAGCGAACACCTCATTGTCCTTGTTCCAGACAAGGTTGTTGTCAATATATTTTATCGGGAACATAGTTCACACTCCTTACTGCCGTGATTGTTTCATTGAGTATCTGCTTATGCAGTTTTACGGCTTTTCCTGCATAAGTGATTTTTGGTCGCAGGGCATAGGTTATCTGTGATTTCAAAAAGCTGTACGGCTTCTTTCCGTCAAAGGTTTTCTGCGACATAAACCAAGTGAGAGCAACAGGAATACCGAAGTATTTGAGAAATGCTCCCTCAATCATGGAAAGTGGAGGAATATCCCCAAACAGAATGATGATAAATTCCGTAATCACAAACCATGTAATCTGTGTAAAAGTAACGGGAAAGGGTAAGTTAAAATCATTGATTGCATACAAGACTTTTTCCACGTTCCAGATACCCGTATAAGATTTAATCTTTTTCAAGTTCTTTCAGCTCCTTTCGTAAGTTCTTCAAAGAGAAAAGGACAGCCATTTTCAGACTGTCCCTTAAAAGAGAAATACGCTGTCAGTAGCAACAATGCTTGTCGCTGATCTTCCAGCGTTAGTATGGTATCTCGCACATACCTCGGCTTGTTTCAATAAAGCAACCGCCCATATCCAAATCTCGCCCGTAGGCTTCATAGTCAATGTAGTTCTGTAAGCTGGGTGGAATATCCCCTAGTGCCTGCAATTCGTCTATGTAGTAGTAGGCAATATCTGTCATGGTTTCACAGTCGGGATAATAATAAATATCGTCCTTGTGTTCCACAACTTCTTCCAGCGTCCCATAGTGACTGATAAATTCGTCCAGACACTCTACAATATAGTCGGGAAGTTCCTCTATCATTTCATACATCTCATTGAGTTCTTCAATGGAAACATACTCGCCAATCGCAATGGGGAAGTTGTCGGTATCATGGATAGCGTATTCCTCATACTGTTCATTCAAGCCGATTTTTTCTTTTACATCTTCCTCGTCAATAGGAAATGTGAACCAAGCACCGACTAAATAGCCCTCATTGTATTTGCCAAGATTAGCAATGTAAACCGCCATATCATCAATCATAAGCACCACCTCATTTCCTACTCTGGCAGTTCAAAGATACCGTGTTCTGTTACTAAAAATTTCCCGTGTTCCTGCAAGTGAGAAGCATAGGCTTCAAAGTCAAAATAGTAGGCTTGACAGTCCTCGGATAAATGTTTGAACGTCGGGTCGTTCATCAGCTTTTGCTTTGCAACATCTATCATGCTTTTGCAGTTGGGATAAACCGTAATCACATTCCTGCAAATATAAAGTGCTTCTAAATTTTCAAACACCGTAAGTAGTGATACATATTCTTCCTGCATATCACTTGAAAGCTGGCGGTACATAAAATCTAATTCGTTGAGCTGGTACACGCTTGTATGTTCGTGGACTTCATCAGCATAAGGCAACACCTTTTCGATAATACGGTAATCCCCACTTTCTGTACCGACACCTAACTTTTCTTCAAACTCGGCAACATCTATCGGCAGTTCAAACCAGTATGATATTGTTTCTTCGCCAGTTGTTCCTCTCGTTTCCACCAGCACCCTTGTTTCCTGCATTGTTCCTCACGTCCTTTCTGTTGTTTCATCACATCTTTTAAGGTCTGGTACGACATACCAAACACATACTTTGAAAAATCTTCTAACTGTCTTTCTTCATAATTGGCAGGGTTCAGTCGTTTCATTTCCTGCCACACCTTACGCTTGTAAGAGGGCAGGTCAGAAAGATAATCGCAACCGACTTTTACCTGCATATCCTTAAAAACATCGTTCATTTCATCACTCCAATCTGAAATTTAGGTACGAAAAAAGCAGTCAATCCTAAGACTAACTGCTTTTTGTGTAAATATTTTTGTTAGCACTAGAGAAAAATTCTCCAGTTGAATAATAGAAATTCTCCTAAAACTGCAAGAGTTAAATATACAATAGGTTCTAGTTTAGAAAGAGAAATAGATTTATGGTTAATATTTTTAAATAACCTTTTTGTCAATTTCCAAATAAAATATCCAATAACTGCCCCTAGCGTATTCATCATTAAATCATCAATATCTGTATTTCTCCGATTGAATAACTGGCAAAGTTCAATGGATAATGAAAAACCGAAGCCTATCATAAAAATTTTCAGAGGATTTCTGTATCGTTTCCAAATTAAAGGAATTAAAAAGCCCAGAGGTAAAAACATTATAATATTTAAAACATAAGTCATTATCCCCTCAGACTGAAACGGTAATAAATTGATTTCCTCTAATCTTATAATCGTATCATAATGTCCAATATCCCAAATACTACCTATACCTGCAACAGAGAACGTCAAGTAGATATATAACAGAAAAATATATACCCATACAAAATGAATTGCTTTGTTTTCTTGTTTTTTGTTTTGACGCTTGCAAATGATAAGCTGGTATAAGGAACAAGGAACTATAATACATAGCAAAGCATAAATTGTAGATAACATAGTAATCGTCCTTTCACAGTAATTTTAAATAAAATGATACAGTAAAAATCTTAAAAAGCACGAAAGAATGTATTTTGTTTTTATGAAAGATTTTATGTTATCATATCATTTTTTGCTCTGCAATTAAAGATAATTTCAATATTTTATGCACCGATAATCTTATTGAACAGCTCTAACAGTACATCTTTCACACCGCCAGCATTGAATACCAAGCCGACAGCAATTAAGGCAACTACCAAGAAGCCGATAAGTTTGGAAAACTCACGCTTGAAACCTAAGTAGATACCGATAACCACGATCGACATAAGCACCAAGCTCTGTGCATTTGATAAAAACCATTGATACAAATTTTGTCCGAAATTCATTTAATTGTCCTCGCTTTCTTTTAATTGTTTCATTTCATAGTCAGCTTCTTTGCCGACATTCAAAATACACATCAAGACTACGCCGATACCCATTCCCATAGATACCAGCAGGAAGTCTTTTAATAATACCCACATTTTTTATCACTCCTAACTTTCCACCAAATCTTTTGCAGGGGTCGTCTGCTGTTTGATTATCATTTCATGCTTTTCTGTGAGCTTTGCCTGCTGTTCGATTGTTTCCATGTAGTCTGTACCGTTTCCTTTATCAATCTTTTTCAGCATTTTCAAGGTCGGTGCTACCTGCCGTTGTACCCACCGCAATGTACGGTCTAAGGTGTAAGGCTCTGGCTTTGTCGTCAGCTTCAAGCTCTGTCTGTTATCGCCGATAAACCAAGCCCAGCGGTCATTGAGTTTCCAGTCATTTTTTCGCTTGTCTGGTTCTTCATCAACAAACCTCACATACTGGTTGATGATAGAAAAGGCAGTCTGCTCTGCGTCATAATACGTCAGCAAATCTCGTACTGCATAATAGGCACGTTCATTTCTAAGCCGTATCTCAAAACGATTGATAATGTCGGCTTCTTCAAGCGGTGTCCCTAACTTGACGTACTGCTCATAGTCCTTTTCATAGATACAGAAATACACATCTGATTTCAGAGAACCAAGATAAAGGGTACGTCCCATATATTCTCTGTCGTCCTCTCTGTGCTTGATAAGCTCGCCCGACTGGTAAAACTTATAACTTCTGGACTTTCCGATATATTCCCGTTTCCTGCATTTCTCCGCAAGCTCTGGTATATCCAAAATGCCCGTATGGTCGTTGATAGCAAGGTCGATACGCTTCATCACGCCACCGTCTACGAGTGCGTCCATGAGAAAGTCATACCAGCTTCTTTGCTGTGCCAGCAGGTAACTTTCAAACTGTCGACAACCACGCCCTTTTAACTCTAAAAGGACACCTTTTTCTTCGTCAGCCGACGTATAGATAAAGATGTCCCCAAGAGAATAATGCTCCGTATAGCTGTAATGTCCGTAATCTTCATGGAGCATATAATTGATATTCAGTTTTAATATATCTTTGATGATGTGCTGTATATCCAGCGTGGGAAAACGAATTTTCACATAATCAAACAGCATGGTAAGCGGTGCTTCTGGATTGAACCTTGCCAGTTCTTTATGCAGAGTTTCCAGAAGCTCCTTTGACGGCTTCATTTTTCCGCTTTCTATCTTATTGAGATATTCTCTTGTGATACCAGAAGCCACCGCCAGCCTGCCTTGTGAGATACCGTAAGCAACCCGCTTCTCCCGTAATTCTTTTATCCATTGTTCTTCATTCAGAACCATACCCCCAATCTATAAAGTGTGAAGTTTTTTAAGGCGACTTCACAGCCGATTTTTGTTAGGAAACCATGTCAGAAGCCTTATGTTTCCTATGCTTTTTGTCTATTGTCTATTTGCAAACGTACCCCTCTGTTAGATACCGAGGGGTTTTACCTGCTGGCGTGGCTGACGCCACACCAGCAACGGCTAGTCCGTGCCGTCGCCTTTCGCTTCGCACGTCGCCGTCCCGTCCTGCCTTGCTTGTGCAAGAGAGCCGATAGTCTGTAAAAAATCATGTCCTTTCGGGACTAAAGGCGTGTAAAATTCACTTATGACGCTTGTTCCCACATCACAATAGCCACGCCCCTTGATACGCTTCTGGAAAAACTGTTTTTTCACATCTGAACCAAACAGCATACCGTAACCTAATTCGCTGATACGCCCCAATCCCACACGGAAATTGAAGTTATCTCTGATACCGTCCGAGAAATACTTTGCGTCTGGACGCTGGCAGGCAACGATAAGGAAATAACCTGCTTGTCGCCCTAACATAACGATTTTCTTTAACTGGCTAAGTAGGCTCACGCTTTCTTTTGTCCCTAGCATTTCAAAAAACGCCACATATTCATCAAAGATAAGAAAGCAGGGTGGCAGTTCCAGATAGGCGTAGTTTTCGCCCGTCTTATAGTTCGGGTGTCGCTTCATTTCCTCACTTCGCTGTACCATGCCCTCATAAAAGGCATTGACGCAATCAATCATTTCTTCTTTGGTATGGTAGACGTTTGGCATGACCGTTCCTAAGTCCGCAAGGTCGCTATTCTTCGGGTCTAAGACGTAAAGGACAGCGTTGGTATGCAGTAGGGCTTCAATGAGCGTCAGCAAAAAGTATGTTTTACCGCCACCCGTACCACCAGCAATCAGAGCGTGAGGGAGTGCGTCATACTCCCAGACAAGATTTTTCATCAGCTTTAGACAGCCATTTTCTGCCCGTACTTCATCAATGGTAATGCGGTTCGCTATCATATCATAAAGCAAGGTGTATTCAATATAGCCGTCGTGTAAAGTCTTGTCGGTCAGCTCGCAATACAAGCCACTTTCCAATTTATCCTCTAACCGTAAAAGCTGGTCTTGATATTTTCCCAGCGTAATTTCACAGCGGATATGAAGCAGTCCCTTTTCCATTTGATAATAAATCTTTGGAAACCAGACGATTTTTTCTCTTGATCTGCTTTGCAGGTCAGTAAAAAAAACGCTGTCTTGTACGGTATCGGCTTCATACCACTTGTTTTCCAATATCATTCTTGCCAGCTTTTGACGGTGCAGGAGCTTCTTGAAACTGTCGTAACAGAAGCGGTAATACAGAAAAGCGACCAATGCACAAACACCAGTCGCTATCAGTATGGTTATGAAGTTGTAAGGGGAAAGCGTCAATTCGTTTTCTAACAAGCTGAAATGCTCCCAATCGGTACGCATGAGCTGTTTACTATTCAGTAACAAAAGAACCGCCACAAATACAAACAGAAGCATTCCTATGGAAAAGTGGTAGACAAGGTGCTTGTCGCTGGCTCTGATACGGTGTCCTTTGTTCCAAATCTTACGCATAAATCAATCACTCCTTCCTAGGTACGAAAAAGCAGTCAATCCTAAGACTAACTGCTTTGTGTATATATGGATATGAAGTTGTTAAACTGGGAGTTTCTTTTCAAATTACTCTATAAGATTTTCACTTATATTATCAAATATTTCATTTTTTAACTTCCAAATACCAGAATAAGGTTGTTCAATAAAACTATCATCTTTGTCTTTATATAAATATACTATACTTGGACTGTCATCTGCATTATCATGATAAAATTTAATGCAAATATAATCTTCTGTATTTGTAGGTTCATCGCTAACACTTTCTTTTTTAGTGCTTTCAGAATTATCTTTTAATTCACTAATTATTTTTGATATTTCCTCTTTTCCAGTAACTTTCTTTCCTCTTTCAGAAGTATTTTTAATAATTTCAATTTCTGTAATTTTTTCTAATTCTGGTAAAGTGATTTTTTTGTCGCTTCCACAAGCAGTTAGAGCTACGATACAAATTAAGGCTAATGCCATTCCTACATACTTTTTCATAGTTTACCTCCACAATTTCTAATTGTCGCTTACTTCATACCCATATTATAACAGTTCCGTATATCCTCTACAACGAAAATCTATCTAACAAGCCTATTTTTTCTGCTGTCCCTGCGGTGCATGGTTTTGTGGATTGCCTGCGTTCTGATTATTTTTGTTCTTCAATACAATATCCTCTGCCTTTACATACCAGTCCACATCTGCACCCGTATAGGTTTTTCGTGATACCGTATCGGCTACGGGATTGACAAGCTCCACAACTGCATTGTACGGAAATTCCCTTAACGGTACTTCTGGCGGTACAGACACGGGGATAATTCCACCATGCAGACTGCACTTCAAATCATAGATACGTTTTTTAAGCTGGGTACTCGGTGTCCCGTCCTCATTCTGTAAGAACACATCACGCACCGCTGTAAATTTTAATTCTCCAAATGTTTTCTCTCTGTCAATAACAAACCCGTTTGATAATCTCATAAATTCTTCACTCCTTTACTTTTCTTCAACTGCTACAATATCATCAGCAACTAACACATAATCGGTATGTCCCATATCCCCGATTGCATAACCTCTGCCGTATAACTTCGGATTGACAAGTTTTACTTTCTGCTCATACTTGAAATGCTTTTCGCCAGCCTGCACGGGAATTTCTACCACAACATTTTCGCCTTTCTGTACGTCAGAATAAAGGTTATAGCTTCGTCTGGCTAAGACCCTGCGGTTATTTTTATCTCTTTCAAAGACTGGCTCACTTTCGCCTGCAAATTCAAGAGTTCCAAAAGACTGTGCCATATCTGGCACGACATATTTCATTTCCATAGTGTTTTACCTCGTTTCTTTCTATTTTTGATAAGTTTTTTGATTGTGATTTCTTATTCTGGCGGTTTGGGAAGTACCAGCAATCCCCCAGATAGTAAAGGGTAAAATAAATGCTTACGCACCCTTGACTATCCGTGTTCTTGCAGGTTGTTGGCAGACAAGCCAGAATAAGCGGAAGTCTGCCGTTTGACAGCTTCAGCGGAGAGCGTGATTTTTCTTTCCTCATACCGTTACCGCCTTATGATTTCTTCATTTTACGGCGTTTGTAAAGATATGTTCCAGCCAGTCCACCAGCAGACGCAAGCAACATCACGATAAATGCCATTACATTTGTACTGTCGCCCGTTTTGGGACTGTCGCTAGGTCTGTTAGGCTTTTCTGGTGTCGGTGGTGTTTCGGGTTTCTCTGGTTCTTCTGGCTTTTCCTTAAAGGTAATTGTCTGTCCCTTATCCTCAATATCCTTATGCTCGGTAACTTTCTTCGGCTCGTCTGGATTGCTTAAATCGTATAATTCTTCAAAAGTTACAAGCTGTTTGCCGTCAAGAGAAGTAGCGTCAAAGGTAAAGGCAACTTCCACTTTCATAGTTTCGCTGTCAGCAGTAAACGTATAATCACTTTCCACACGTTTCCCGTCAATGATAAGCTCGGCGTTTTCTTCCTTTAACATCTGCCAGCCTTTTAACTGATACTTTGTGCCTTTTGTAAGTCCGTCCAATTTGACAGTATCAACGATTGTAACCTCTTTTCCTGCAAGGATAGTCTTATCGCCGTCCTTGCTGGTCGCTGTGGTATGGATAGAGATTTCTTTTTCGTATTCATCAGTTAAAGTCCCTAAATCAATCACAAGGTTATTTCTTGATACCACGATTTCAAAAGGCGGGATAAGCTCAAAGCCTTTGTTGCTTTCACATTTCAATTCTTCAATGATGTAAGTATCATAAAGTAATGCACCCTTGCTGTCGTCTGGTTCAGAAGTTCCAAACCACACACCGTCCTCGCTGGTCTTGCCTGCGTTGGTATTGTATTTATGAGAAGCCCAGTCAGCAGAAGTGGAGAATTGCCCGTTATCATCAGTTACTACAACATGACTTTCGCCCGTCGTCTTGCTTGTGATCCTAAAGGGAACATCAGCAAGACGCTTATGTGTGCCTGCACCGATTTTCACGCCCTCAATATCTCCACGCTTAATCTGATTATAGATAGAATAGGCTTCGTCGGTTAAGTCCACGATTTTTCCATTTTCTGTGATTACAAAATCAATCGGTTTTGCACCGTCAGTTAAGTAACCGTTGGGAGCTTCACTTTCAACGATACGGAATTTTCCATAAGGCAAGAGGTCAGCAGAAGTAGAAGCGATACCCTCAATATCTGTACGAATTGTCTTTACCACTTCATTTTTCTTGTATAGCTTGCCCTCAACCAAGACAGAATTATCATTTAAGGAAATGATGTCAAAAGCAGTATCTTTCAAAGTGGCACTTCCTTGTGGTTTCGTATCGCCCGTTTCTAAATCTCGTTTCTGAATTTTCACACCGCCACGGATAACCTTGTCTGATACGGAAAACTGGTTACTTCCAGATAGTACAGCAAGGTCGCCGTCCTCGGTAATCTGTGTTACATATAAGCCCTTAATCTGTTCGGACTTATCGCCAGCCTGCATATATGCACCGTCTAACAAGTAACCGTTCGGAGCTTTTGTTTCCTCAACGGTTAGTGTCCCAAGTGGAAGAACCGCTTTGCCGTCCTGCATATAGAAGCTGTCGCCAGATACCTTGTATGCGTCCGTTAATTTTGTGATGTAATGAGTTGTCCCGTCGCTGTCAGTTTCAGCGATTGTCTTTGTAACCCATGTACGAGTAGCTTCGGCAGGGAGATTGTCTTTATTATAGAAGCCAGCATAATACTTCCATGTAAATTCCGCACCTGCTAAAGAAGCGTTTCCCTGCGGATTGTCTTTCTGTGTTTCCATATCAATCTTGAAAAGCTTAATCAAAGTGTCTGTTACTTTCGGTATATCTGATACTTTCAAGGTCGCTGTCCTTCCAGCTTCAACCTTTAAGGAATATACAGTTTTATCTACTTTATATCCTGCTGGTGCAGATAATTCCTTGATATAAACTGTGCCTGCTTTTACCTCTACAACATCTGTATTTCCGTTTTCATCAGTCGTAAGGGTGGCAAGCTGTTTCGTGCAGTCCTTATCAGCAAAGACACCGTATGTTGCACCAGCAACAGAGTAATTCCCGTTATCGTCTGTAATGCTGGTATTACTGGAAGTCTTTTGCAGTTTTGCATTTCCAACATTCAGCTTCGCCCAGAATTGTCCTAATTCCTGCCCCTCGCCAGAGTAGATATAACCGCCACATTCATAGCGTCCTTTATTCTCTTTGACAAAGGCTTTTGCACCAGAGAAAACTTCGTCCTGCGTTGCCTTTGGAATTTCATCATAAGAAGCTCGCACATTATCACATTGCCAGCCAAGATGTACGCTCAATCTCTGCCAGACAACAAGCTGTCTTAAAAGGTAGGCGTGATTGTTGCTTATTCCGCTGTGGCTGTCTGTGTACTGTTTTACATATTCGATAGATAAGGCAACGTCGCTTATCTGGTCGGCACTCATACGGGTGCTTACGTCAGCTTTGGTTTTGTAGCCGTTTCTAAAATCTGTGTTAATGTCGATACAGTAAGCGTCCTCGCCCTCAACGGTCAAATGCCCCTCGTTAAAAGTAGAACCAATCGAACCGTCATTCATTACTTTTTCAACGATACCGACACGCTCCTTTGACTCCGTCCAGTATTGCTTGCTTTCTGCATGGACGGGTGTCGTCGGTAAAACAGTAACGACAGTTGCAAGAGCTAAGAAGCCCGTACACAATCGTTTTAACATCTTTTTCATAAATCTAATGCTCCTTTCATTTTGGGTAATAAAATAGCCGTCCAATAAGAACGGCTGAAAATAGAAAAGGAACGTCATTTTAGGCGTTCCATAGTCTATAAAATATTCAATTTTTTTCTTGTTTCAATACTGATGTGCTGTACCATATCTTTGCATATCTAGGAAAACTGGCGTATCAAGGCTCATTCAATGGTAGTAAATAAGTAGTAAATTGATGTATTTGTTCCCTTGAAAATGCTGATAGATACTGTGTTTTAGCGGATAATCAGATTTTTATTGTGTTTTTCATATTAAAATATCCGATTACAAAGTTCTTTTAACAACCGTAGCAAGAATTCCCTCACCTCTATAGGGACGCCGCTGAAAAACTGTTTTTTCATACTATATACAGTGTCTCAAAGTTGATT
>NZ_JAJDMI010000050.1:0-24230 GCF_020593505.1 Blautia sp. DFI.3.45 | reverse complement strand
CTGACGATACAAAAATTTATTATTTTTTATTGTCCTCTTGACGGGGAGCATACCACATTTCATAAAATGTGTGATGGTTCTTATTTTTTATCTTATAGCCATTCCATAACATAATGCAATCAAGACAGTTCAGCAGAGTGCGAGTTTCCTTCTATAGCCCTCTTCGTAAATTATGTATATAAGAGGATTACTATACAGAATTTCGTCGCAAACTGCCATAAATACTACTATGAATAAAGGTTATATATCATAAACACTGCGCACTTTCAGTCCATCCGGCTTTCCATCGAGTATCTTCACTCTGTATTCTCCTGCATTCATGTCAAAATAATTATCTTCAAGAATCAGGTCATCATTCTCATTCCGGATTTCCACACTCTTTGCATATGCTTCTGCCTTAACAACTATCTCATCTCCGTCTACGCGCACAGCCAGTCCGGGATTCAGATAGTGGAAGTATTTCGGATAGGAAAAAATCACAGTTCCCTGAGAAATAATCTGATCATTTTCCCATGCCTCATAACTTACATATTCATTAAAACAGTCAATCTGGGGAAGTTCGACCTTATCCATCCATACAGCAGACAATGCCGGTACTTCCAGCCACTGTTCTTCCTCCCTCAGAATTGTGGCATCTGTCTTTCGCACTGCCCATTTCACCAGAACCCTGTGAGCATCCAGCGTTTCATTGGTCACATTCAGACGGATGGATTTTTCAAATTCAAAATGCTGACGGTTCATATCCGCTTCCACTGTCATCCAGCTCTGTTCTTCACAGGAAAGCATTACAGGCGCAAAGAATCTCTTCGCATAATAATGAAGCGCTTTCCAGCGTCCGTAATAATCAATGGATGACCAGGAAATAACCGGCCAACAGTCATTTAACTGCCAGTAGATTGCACCCATACAACGTCCCCGGTTTCTGCGGTAATGCTCGACTCCATATCGGATTCCATCTGCCTGGAGAAGCTGAGATGCATAAACAAAATCGCTGAAGTTCTCAGGATAACGGTATGCTGCCTGCATGTATTTGGCAATTTTTCCATTTCCTCCGTAATTTCTCTGATGTTTCTCCATCACATAAGAAAATGGATTCAATTCTTTCGGATCATCTGTTACTGTTTCAAGCGTTTTTACAGACGGGAATGACTGAAAACCAAACTCAGATGCATATCTGAAGAAATATTTACGATATTCTGAAAATGGCTTATTGCCATGCCATACTTCCCAGTAATGCACATCTCCACGGTTCGGATCATTGGGTTCATCAAAGGAACCGCCTGATGACGGGCTTGCAGGCCAGTAGAAGGTATCCGGGTCGTATTCGCTGAGAACTTCCGGAATAATGCGCTCATACATAAACAGATAATCTCTCATTTCTGTCGGTTTTGTCACCCAGGTGCCCTGCTTTACAAACATTTCCATCTCATTGTTTCCGCACCACAGGGCAAGGGATGCATGATGACGGAGGCGTTTGATATTATCAATAAATTCCTGACGGATATTTGCCTCAAACTCCGGTGTCAATTCATAGACAGAGCATGCAAACATAAAGTCCTGCCATACCATCAGCCCCAGTTCATCACAGAGATCAAAGAACCAGTCCTCAGGATAATAGCCGCCGCCCCAGACACGTACTGTATTAAAGTTCGCTCTCTTGCACTGAAGAAGTAATTCTCTGGTACGTTCTCTGGATGTTCTCTGCAGAAGATTGTCCTCAGGGATATAGTCAGCGCCCATGGCAAAGACCTGATAACCGTTTACTTCATGAGCAAAGCTCTCGCCCCACTGGTCTTTCTCTCTATGCATGGTCAGCGCACGGAGACCGATTTTTCTGCACCAGGTGTCTACAATCTTATCTCCGGCTTTCAGGTCTACCTGCACCTGATATAACGGCTGTTCTCCCAGTCCATTTGGCCACCAGAGCTGCGGATTTTCAATCTCCATTTCATCCGGACAGTCATCCCATATGGTTTTTGTTCCATTCGGTGCAGTTACAGTCACCTGATATTCCAGTGCCTGTGCACCTTCATACCCATCTGCTTCGCTCTCTTCCTCATCAACAGTCTCCACATCTACTTCCGGAACCAGCAGGACTTTGCCATCCTTATGTACCTGACGGATATACACGCTGTCCAGTCTGGCAGTTTCAATTCCCAGAAGTGTTACAGGACGGAAGATACCTCCATCCGGCAGACATGCACCCCAGTCCCAGCCGCACATATAGTGAGCTTTGCGCAGATGCATAAATCCCTCAATTGTGTCTTCATTTCCCCTGTTTTTATATTTCTTAAATGCCTCTGCCATGAACTTCAACGGAGAGCGAATGATAACGCGTAAGGTATTTTTGCCGTTTTCAAGCAGCTCTCCTACCGGGAATTCCCAGATTCTGTGCATGTTATCAACTTTTCCAAGACAACATCCATTCAGATAGATGTCCGCAATCGTATCAATCCCGTCAAATCTCAGGATCACTTCCTGACAATCTTTAAACTGCGCTTCTTCATAATTAAATACCGTTCTGTATTCATAATCCTCCTCCATCAGTGCTTTCGCCTGATATTCATTATCCCCAAAGAACGGATCCGGCATCTTTCCGGTCTTAAGAAGTGCCGCATAAATATCCCCCGGAATCTGTGCCGGAATCCAGTCCAGTTGTCTGATATTGCACAACTGCCAGTTTTCATGAAGCTGTAATTTTATCATTTGTCTTATCCCTCTTTGATTATTTTTTACATATGTTTGCATTCAACTATATATATAATATCATACTGCCCTTTTCTAAATCAACTCTGCAAAAGAAATCATTACTGTTCACTCCGTTCACAGTAACCCGTTTACAGTAACAGGAAATCTTTTGCTTGACATTCCCGGAAATTCTATGCACAATAAAGGGAACAGAAACTATGATGTATGGAGTATATAGAAATGAAAGAAAAGTTATATACCATTCCACTTAATGATGCGGTAAATGCCAGTGATGAGTGTCCTTTCTGTTTTATTGAGCGGGAACTGGAGCAGAACTCGCTGGATTTTGTACTGGGTAACAGTTCTTCTTATATGGAAAGTGACATCCGGGATCAGACGGATAAGGCGGGATTTTGCAGGGTACATATGAAGAAAATGTTTGATTATGGGAATACTCTTGGGAATGCATTGATTCTTCAGACTCATTATCATAAACTTCGGGAAGAGATGAGAAAGCAGTTTGATTCTTTTTCACCCGGAAAATCCTCGGTCCTCGCGCGTTTCCGCCGTTCAGATTCCAGCGCAGATAAGAATCCGATTGCTGCATGGACTGCTTTTAAGGATTGCAGCTGTTTTATCTGTCAGAATATTGAGGATACATTTAAACGGTATGTGGAAACTTTTTTCTGGCTGTATCGGCAGGATAATGAATTTAAAAATAAAATTCTGCGCAGTAAAGGCTTCTGTCTGCATCACTTCGGGATTCTGTGCAACGGTGCAGATAAATATCTGAATGATAAAGAAAAGGCTGAGTTTTATCCTGCCATGTTCAGGCTGATGGATGAAAACTTCCAGCGTATGGAAGAAGATCTGGTATGGCTGTCAGATAAGTTTGATTACAGAAATAAGGATGCTGACTGGAAAAACTCCAAAGATGCGCTCCAGCGTGGAATGCAGAAACTTCGCAGCGGATACCCGGCAGATCCGGTGCATAAGGCAAAATAAAAAATTCTCTCTTAACATTTATGAACCAATATACTTCATGATCATTTGTTAAGAGAGAATTTTTTATTACATTACAACTCCATCAATTTCTATATCAGCATCCACATCCTGCGTATAGTCGATATCTTCATATCGGAATCCAAACATATGATAGAAATCTTCCCAGTAACCATCAATATCGCAATATTCCTTTACAGTGTCTGTAGTAACAGCTTTCCAGCATTTTTTTACTTCTTCCTGAATCTCCGGCGTCAGTTCGTAATCATCCATACGAATGAAACCATTCTCATCTGTCTGGAAGCCTGTTGGGGTATAGAGTTTCTGTGTAAAAAGCCTTGCAATCTGCTGAATACAGTTTTCATGATTTCCGGCCCTTTTCATAACTTTATAAAGAATAGCAAAATACAGCGGTACAACCGGAATAGCTGCACTTGCCTGAGTTACCAGACCTTTGTTTACAGAAATTACTGCGCGGACATCCGGATGTGCCTGATTAATCTCTGACATTGTTTTCTGTAAGTGCTGTTTGGCAGTTCCAATGGTTCCATGATAGTAGATTGGATAAGTCAGTTCCGGTCCGATGTAGGAATATGCTACAGTTACTGCATTCTCAGTCAGTACATCTGCTGCTTTCAGCGCATCAATCCAGTCTGCCCAGTCTTCGCCGCCCATAACCTTTACAGTACTTAAAACTTCTTCCTCTGTAGCAGGTTCTACTGTTTTCTCTGTGATCTCATTATTTCTCAGATCCAGACTCTTCTCTGTAAATGGCTCATCTGTAGTTTTCAGACAGGAAGACCAGGTCTTTCCTTCTGCATCTGTACGTCTCGGTGCTGCCAGGCTGTAGACTACCAGGTCCACTTTTCCAAGATCCTGTTTGATCAGTTCAATCGCCTTCTCCTTGATTTCCTTTGAAAAAGCATCTCCGTTAATGGTCTTTGCATAAACACCTTTCCCGGAAGCCAGTCTGTGAAACTCTGCTGTATTATACCATCCGGGTGTAGCTGTCCTTCTGCCATTTGCCTGACGTTCAAACATGATTCCAAGAGTATCAGCACCACAGTTTTCCAGTGCACAGATACGGGATGCGAGGCCGTAGCCTGTAGAACATCCGATGATCAGTGCTTTTTTTGTTCCGTTTACCATTCCCTGTTTACAGGCGTAATCTGCCTGGTTGCGCACACTCTCTGCACATCCCTGCGGATGTGCGGTTGTACAGATATATTCTCTTACTTTTGGCTCGATGATCATAACTTTTCTCCCTGAATTTATTTCTTTGCCTGATATTTTTTAGTCAAGCGGATAAAATCATCCGCTTCGTTACTTGTTCATAATCGAATAACTGCTCCGCAGTATATACGCTTGAATTGTATGTATTGCAAATATTTTGAATCTCAAAATATTATAGCAAAGAAAAAGCAGAACGTAAAGTAAAAATCTCAGATTCTTCCCTATGTTCTACTTTTTTTACATTCTGGCTCTGATTTCATCTATAAACTTTGTGAAATATGCTCCGCCAGAACATTACATTACTTTTACCCACTATTTCGCAGTAGTACTTCCAAATCCACCATTGCGGATTTCTGTAGCATCATCATCTACCGTGATTCCGTACTCTACAAAGATTCCCTGCATGAATCCTGTATCTGCCGGGATTGTCAGAGTTTTGTTTTCATTGGAATCATTTGTGATCTTTGAAAAAATGTGGCCTTCGTTATCTGAATAGAAATAATCACTGTCAATGATACCAACTGTGTTGTTAAGCTGAAGACGGTATTTAAATCCCAGTCCGCTTCTCGGATAACATTTCAGCACCCATTCCGGCTGCATTTCCACCCGGATTCCTGTCGGGATCTTTACTGTTTCGCCTGGCTTCAGAGTAAATTCTGCCGGTGCGAAAAAGTCATAGCCGGCACTTCCTGCTGTCGCTCTCTTCGGCAGACGGATAGCCTCGTATACTTTCTCTGCTTCTTCCTGAGACTGTGCGAAGGTATCGATCCAGTCTGCTGTGAAGCGTTCTTTGCTTACTTTATGAAATTTCGCGATTCGTTTCATCTGTTTTTCCTCCTGTCTGGTCATGCAAAGCTGACACTCCTGCTTCGCAGTACACTCATAGCTGAATATTTGACTGATTCAGTAAAAAAGCAGTTCAGGTACACCTGACGCATACTTGAACTGCCTGTATATTTCTTATTTATGCAATACGACTTTTCCTTCATGAAGAGTTTTGGGAACATCGATCACTCTCTGATTGCTGGAACCTTTCCATTTCAGGGAAAGTTCTTTCTTGTCCACCTCAAATTCACCGTCTACACAGACATCCAGATAACGCACAATCTCTTCTTTGCGGATCTCCTCCCAGAGGAAACCTGTATAAAGCCAGATTGTTTTACCAGGATATCTCTTTCTGATCTCCTTCGCAAAGGCTGTTACCTCAGTGATATTTGCCGGGTGCAGTGGATCTCCACCTGAAAAGGTAATTCCGCTCACATAATCCTTATCCAGTTCCGCAAAAATCTCCTTGCGTTCTGCCTCACCGAAAGGCAGTCCGCCGTTTGGATCCCAGGTGACAGGATTCTGGCACTCCGGACAGCAGTGATTGCATCCTGCCACCCAGAGCACTACACGAAGTCCGTCGCCATTAAGCATATCGTCCTTGGTAATATTGTGATATCTCATAATTTTTTACGCTTCTTCCGGTACATCCTTCATGCTGAAGCTGATTCTTCCCATCTTGTCTTTGCCAAGGCAGATAACCTTAACTTTATCACCAAGTGTGAGAACATCCTCAACACGATTGATTCTTTCTTTACAGATCTTGGAAATGTGTACCATTCCCTCTTTACCCGGTGCAAATTCAACGAATGCACCAAACTCTTTGATGCTGACAACTTTACCTGTAAAGATCTGTCCTGCTTCAAAATCAGTTGCAATGATCTTAACCATGTTAGCTGCCTCATCCATGCTCTTCTGATCAACTCCACAGATAGATACCGCACCTTCGTCTGTGATATCGATCTTAACACCTGTACGCTCGATGATCGTATTGATAGTCTTTCCTCTCTGACCTACAACATCACCGATCTTCTGAGGATCGATCTGGATCTGGATGATCTTCGGAGCATATTCGCCTACAGCTGTACGGGGAGCTGCGATGCATTTCTCCATAACTTCTGTCAGGATATATTCTCTAGCTTCTTTTGTACGTCTGATTGCTTCTTCTACGATCGGTCTTGTCAGTCCATGGATCTTGATATCCATCTGGATTGCTGTGATACCGTCATGAGTTCCGGCTACCTTGAAGTCCATATCTCCGAAGAAGTCTTCAAGTCCCTGGATATCTGTCAGAACGATGTAATCATCATCTGTATCGCCTGTTACCAGACCACAGGAAATACCTGCTACCGGTTTTTTGATCGGTACACCGGCTGCCATCAGAGACATTGTGGATGCACAGATACTTGCCTGAGAAGTAGAACCATTGGATTCAAATGTCTCAGATACAGTACGGATCGCATATGGGAATTCCTCTTCGCTTGGAAGTACAGGAACTAATGCTCTTTCAGCAAGTGCACCATGTCCGATCTCACGACGTCCCGGTCCTCTGGATGGTTTTGTCTCACCTACAGAATAGGACGGGAAATTGTAGTGATGCATATATCTCTTTGAAGTTTCAAATTCGTCAAGTCCGTCAAGCTTCTGTGCTTCTGCAAGAGGAGCCAGAGTTGTGATGGTACAGATCTGTGTCTGTCCACGTGTGAACATAGCAGAACCATGTACTCTCGGGATAATATCTGTCTCTGCTGCCAGAGGACGGATCTGAGTAATGGCACGACCATCAGGACGTTTGTGGTCTTTTAAGATCATCTTGCGGACAGTCTTCTTCTGGTACTGATATACAGCCTCGCCCAGAACTGCAAGCCACTCTTCCTTGTCGGCAAAAGCTTCTTTCAGTTTCTCTGTTACCTGACGGATATTTTCTTCTCTTGTCTGTTTATCGTCAGAGAATACGGCAACTTCCATTTCTGCCGGAGGTACGATTTCTTTGATCGCTGCGAAGAGTTCTTCCGGAACTGCACATGATTCGTAGCTGTGTTTCGGTTTTCCGCATTCTTCTACGATCTTATCGATAAATTTGATGATCTCCTGGTTTACTTCATGAGCTTTATAGATAGCTTCGATCATCTTGTCTTCCGGAACTTCTTTTGCGCCGGCTTCGATCATGATTACTTTCTCTCTTGTGGAAGCTACTGTAAGCTGAAGGTCAGATACATCTTTCTGTGCCATGGTAGGGTTGATGATATATTCACCATTGATCAGACCAACCTGTGTGGTAGCACATGGACCATCAAACGGAATATCGGAAATGCAGGTTGCAATAGAGGAACCAAGCATAGCCGGAATCTCCGGATTACATTCCGGATCAACAGACATAACCATGTTTACCAGTGTTACATCATTTCTGTAATCCTTTGGAAACAGAGGACGCATAGGTCTGTCAATAACACGGGATGTAAGAATAGCATGTTCGCTTGCTTTACCTTCTCTCTTATTAAAACCTCCCGGAATCTTTCCTACTGCATACATTTTCTCTTCGTATTCAACACTCAGCGGGAAGAAATCAATTCCCTCTCTTGGCTCTTTGGATGCTGTTGCTGTGGATAATACAGTAGTATCACCATAGTGCATTAATGCTGCACCGTTTGCCTGTTTTGCAACGCGGTTAATATCTACTGTTAAGGTTCTTCCGGCTAATTCCATGGAATAACTTTTGTACATACGTTCATTCTCCTTTTTTCATAATTCTGTTGTCATTTTCTGTTACCGTTCACTGCATGTCCGGTAACTACTTTATTCTTTTCAAATTTGTCTGTTCCGTCTGCTGACAATCTTGTCCATCAACGTTCAGACTTTTTATGAAATTGTCACATTAAAACAGGAGTCCGAAACAACTGAAAAAACTACTTTTCAGGCAAATATATCTGCCTGTTTTGTTACTTTCATATACAAAATAATCTTTTCAGTAGTCTCGGAAATAACTCCTGTCATGTTTCGCAGCTTCTGAATATGCAGATGCAGTCGAAACAACAAGCCACCGCAATCCTGAAAGACACCATATTTTACAGAACTGCCATATACATAAAAAGGGAGGCGGATGGAAATCCGCCCCCTTCCGCATACTAAAAGGCTATTATTTTCTTAAGCCTAATTTTTCAATCAGTGCACGGTATCTTTCGATGTCTGTTTTCTTCAGGTAAGCTAACAGTCCACGTCTCTGACCTACCATTTTCAGAAGACCACGTCTGGAGTGATGATCTTTATGGTTGCTCTGTAAATGCTCTGTAAGTTCCTGAATTCTTGCTGTAAGAACTGCTACCTGTACTTCCGGTGATCCTGTATCGCCTTCAGTTCTTGCATATTCTTTCATGATCGCTGCTTTCTTTTCTTTTGAAATCATTGTGATTTCCTCCTGTATTCTATAATTATTATTGATTGACCGCCACACATTAAGAGATGGTCGGAGCGTCCGGTCCCTGAACATGGGCTAAATTCACCTTGGTTAGTATAGCACATTGATTCTGGCGTGTAAACCTCTTTTTTACAAAGTTTCAAAATATTCCTGTCCCTTCACAGCATCCCTCTCCAGCTGTGCCTTCAGTGCCTCCAGCGAAGAAAACTTCTGTTCAGGTCTGAGGAATTTTTTGAAATCTACCTTGCAGTATTCCCCATACAGATCTTCATTGCAGTCAAACAGATATGTTTCCACACCAATAAACTTCTCGCCGCCAACAGTAGGCTTATGACCTACATTGGTAATTCCCTGATAACTTCTGTCTCTGAAATGGGATACTGTGATATAAACCCCGTTTGGAGGCATCAGTTTCTCTACCGGAGGGATCAGGTTGGTGGTCGGAAGCAGATATTTATGTCCCATTCCACGTCCATGTTCAACGATTCCTTCTACTGAGAAATCTGTCCCCATAAGGAAACGGAATTTTTCCATATTTCCTCTGTTCAGTTCTTCCCTGACAAAAGTACTACTAATCTTACGGCGTCCGTCCATTTCTTTTGGCAGGACTTCCGTATGAAATCCATATTTCTTTCCGAACTCTTTGAGCATGGCAGGAGTTCCTTTCCGCTCATAGCCAAAACGGAAATCCTCTCCAACTGCCACATAGGAAACCTGCAGATCTCCTATCAGTATTTCTTTTATAAAATTCTCTGCTTTCATGTGCCGTATTTTCTCTGTGAGCGGACATTCCAACAGTATATCCACTCCCATTTCTTCCAATATACGACATCTCTCTTCCTTTGTGAGGATTGTTCTTGAGGCAGTTCCAAGCGCAAGTACAACCGCCTGTGCACCTTCCTGTTTCTGCTCAATAATTTTCTCAACCAGTTTCTGATGTCCGCGGTGTATACCGTCAAACTTCCCAAGTGTTACCGCACTGTGTGAAATTCTGGGAAAATCATTCTCAATCCTTAAATATTCCATCATGTCTCCTAAAACATTTTTACAGGGAAATACCTGTTTCTTTTCTCGTCCCACTGGTAAACTCCGGCAAAACTGCCTTCACTGCTGCACATACGGATCCATCCGTTTTTCTCCTGTGCATCGACCAGTGCCTGTACAAGAGGATTTCCATTAGCCAGAAGTCTGTCCCCTTCTTTTGTACAGCATACCCTTGGATACTCTGCAAGAATCTCCTCAATACCGAGGATTTTACTCTCTATGGTTCCTTCCTGCACTGCCTCTTCTGTCTGCGCCAGGGTAATGGCATCATCCAGTGTAAATCTGCCCACCTTTGTCCGCAAAAGACTTTCCATGGCAGCTCCACAGCCCAGCTTTTCCCCTATATCATGGCACAGAGTACGGATATAGGTTCCCTTGCTGCAGGTCACACGAAAACGCACCAGCGGAAAACTGATATCCAGAATTTCTATCTCATAAAAATGTACAGGTCTTGGTTTACGCTCCACAGTCTTGCCCTCTCTGGCAAGTTCATAGAGTTTCTTTCCATTGACCTTCAGTGCTGAATACATTGGCGGCACCTGCATATAGTCTCCCACAAAAGAACTGACCACTGTGCAAAGCTCTTCTTCTGTAACGGAAAGCTCTGTAGTCTGTGAGAGAACAGTTCCGCTCATATCCTGGGTATCCGTAACAACACCCAGACGCATCACTGCCTCATAGGTTTTCTCTTTATCTGTGATCATATCCACCAGACGGGTTGCTTTTCCCAGAGCCACCGGGAGCACTCCTTCTGCATCCGGATCAAGAGTTCCGGTATGTCCGATTTTCTTCATATGAAGGATTCCCCGAAGCTTTGCCACCACATCATGGGAAGTGAATCCTTTTTCCTTACGGATTACAATTACTCCATCCATCAGACTTCCTGCTCCTGAAACTGTTTGCAGATCTGTTCTGTCACATTGTTGATCACATCATACACAGAACCCTGAAGATCACATCCTGCTGCTCTCATATGACCGCCGCCGCCAAAATATACTGCAATCTTGCTTACATCCACATTTCCGTTGGAACGCAGGGAAACTTTGAAAGCCTGAGTTTCCACTTCATAGATAAACATGGCAACTTCCACTCCCGCTGTAAGGCGAAGCTGACTGACGATACCGTCCAGATCCTTGCCATCCACACCATAGAACTCCATGTCTCTTTTTTTAAGATATCCGATAATACATTTTCCATCCAGAAGCAGGATACTCTCTGCAAGAACACGCCCCATTACCTGATTCTGCACATAAGTTTTCTGATAGAAAGATTCGTCAATGATCTTACTGAAATTGAATCCTGTCTTCATCAGTTCCCCGGCAATACGCATGGTCTCCGGTGAAGTTGAAGAGTACTGAAATACCCCTGTGTCATGAACCATTCCCGTATAGATCGGCACTGCAATGGTACGGACCACTTTCTCAGGCTCAAAAAGCCCATAGAGAACTTCACAGGCAGAGCTTACCTCTCCCCTGATATGATTCACCTGTGCAAATCCGGAGTTACTGATATGATGATCAATACATGCTGTTCTTTTTGCAGTGTCAAAGTATGGACCTGCAATGGCAAGTCTGTCTCTTGCACTTACATCACAGGTAACAAAAAGGTCATACTCTTTGTCACCGTCCAGCTCTGTTTTAATCTCATCCATACAGTCAATATGTCCGAAAACAGGTTTGGGATTATCCAGGTACACATCTGCCTGAATTTCCGGATAATAGGTTTTTACATATAAATATAACGCCATACAGGAACCAACGCAGTCACCATCCGGACGGATATGTCCGCCGATTCCCATTGTTTTCACACCTTCCAGTATTTCCGCAATATTTTCCATGTTCTCATCCTCTTTTAATTCTCATCCTGCTCCTCATCCTGTCTGTGGGAGTTGCTGTCTTTCTTGGTAACATCATCAATAAGCTTTGACATATTTACACCATACTCAATAGATTCGTCCAGGATAAAACGGATCTCCGGTGTATTTCTCAGGTTTAAATTACGCGCCAGCTGGCGTCTGATGTAGCCTTCTGCACTGTTCAGACCTTTGATCGTCGCTTCCTTTGCTTCTTTTTCACCCAGCACACTGATATATGCTCTGCAGGTTTTCAGATCAGGAGCCACTTCTACAGCCATGACAGAAGTCATCGGATGAATACGCGGGTCCTTGATCTCGTTGCGGATAATGGTGCTGAGTTCCTTCTGGACTTCCCCATTGATCCGGGTATTCTTAATACTGTTTTTTCTCATTTTAAGTTTTACTCCTATATATCCGGCAATTCTGTCAAATACTGTGAGCAATCCGGATCATCGACTATCCTGATCACATTATTTTCTGAATTACCACAATCAAGTCAAGGTGCGCACCACACTGTACATGACACTATGAATCGCGCACCCTACCTTTATAAACCATTACTATCTCGGTACTTCTACCATGATATAAGCTTCTACTTTATCTTCCTCTTTCACATCGTTAAATCCGTCAAATACAAGGCCACATTCGTATCCTGCCTTAACTTCCTTAACATCGTCTTTGAATCTCTTCAGGGATGCAAGCTCACCTTCAAATATCTGCTCGCCTTCTCTGGAAATACGAACCTTGCAGTTTCTCTGGAAGATACCATCCAGAATATAGCTTCCTGCAATCGTACCAATACCGGATGCCTTGAACAGCTGACGCACTTCCGCATGACCGATAACTTTCTCCTCAAATATAGGATCAAGCATACCCTTCATGGCAGCTTCTACATCTTCGATTGCCTGATAAATAACTCTGTACAGACGAAGATCTACACCTTCCTGCTCAGCAAGCTGTTTTGCGGTTGCATCCGGACGGACATTAAAGCCGATAATGATCGCATTTGATGTAGCCGCAAGACTTACGTCAGACTCATTGATCGCACCAACACCGCCATGGATCACCTTTACAACCACTTCTTCGTTGGAAAGTTTGGTCAGACTCTGTTTTACAGCTTCCACAGATCCCTGTACATCTGCTTTGACAATGAGCGGAAGTTCCTTCAGATCGCTTGCCTGAATCTGATCAAAGAGATTATCCAGAGATAATTTGCCCTTAGTCTCCTCAAGAAGACGGTTCTTGTTCTCAGATACAAATGCACCTGCAAAGTTCTTGGCTTCCTTATCACTGTCAAATGCAAGAAGAATTTCACCTGCATTCGGCACATCACCAAGTCCCAGGATTTCTACAGGAGTAGAAGGACCTGCTTCTTTAATCCTGCGTCCCTTATCATCCATCATAGCACGAACCTTACCATTGCATGCTCCTGCTGCAATAAAGTCTCCCACATGAAGAGTACCTTTCTGGACAAGGATCGTGGCAACCGGACCTTTACCTTTATCAAGCTGAGCCTCGATTACAAGACCTCTTGCGGAACGGTTCGGATTTGCCTTTAATTCACATACCTCGGCTGTAAGAAGGATCATCTCAAGAAGAGTATCGATTCCCTCTCCTGTATGTGCGGATACAGGAACAAAAATCGTACTTCCGCCCCAGTCTTCCGGGATCAGTTCATATTCAGAAAGTTCCTGTTTTACACGCTCAATATTAGCACTTGGCTTATCAATCTTGTTGATTGCAACTATGATCTCAACGCCTGCCGCCTTCGCATGGCTGATAGCCTCTACTGTCTGAGGCATCACACCATCATCAGCTGCTACAACCAGAACTGCAATATCTGTGGAGTTTGCACCACGCATACGCATAGCTGTGAAAGCTTCATGTCCAGGTGTATCCAGGAATGTGATCTTCTGTCCGCCAACCTCTACTACAGAAGCACCGATGTGCTGTGTGATACCGCCGGCTTCTCCACGTGTTACATTTGTCTTACGGATTGCATCCAGAAGAGATGTTTTACCATGGTCAACGTGCCCCATAACACAGACTACAGGTGGTCTTGAAACCATATCTTTTTCGTCTTCTTCATCCTCTTTGAGGAGTTCTTCGATAACGTCTACCTTCTCTTCCGGTTCTGCGATGATATCATATTCCAGAGCAATCTCCTGAGCTTTCTCAAAATCGATCTCATGGTTTACGGTAACCATCATACCCTGCATAAAGAGCTTCTTCACAATTACTGACGGCTGCATTTTCATAGCTTCTGCCAGTTCGCGGATCGTCATCTTCTCCGGAAGTGTGATTTCCTTAACCTCAGGTTTCTTCTCTTCCTGTTTTGGCTGCGGAGCCGGTTTCTGCAGAGCTTTCGGGATTCTGGAATTCTTATTGAATCCACCCTGGTTTGGTCTGCGTCCGCCACTCTGTGTCTTATCAAAATCTTTTTTCTTGTTTTTGTTCTCTCTGTCTCTTTCTCTCTTGCTGTCTTTGGAAGTCTTTGTCAGTTCCGGTGCAAATGCCATATCGTCATTCTTTCTTGTATTCTGGCGCTGTCCCTGACGTCCCTGACTGCCGCCGAAGCGTCCGTCACGTCCTTCACTTCTGTTTCCGTCCGGACGACCCTGGCCATTGCCCTGCGGTCTTCCTCCCTGACGGTTTCCTTCGCCCTGTGGTCTTCCCTGTCCGAAACGTCCTCCCTGACGATTTCCATCGCCCTGGAATCTTCCGCCCGGACGACCCTGACCATCGCCCTGGGATCTTCCCTGTCCGAAACGTCCTCCCTGGCGGTTATCTCCCTGGGATCTTCCCTCGCCCTGAGGTCTTCCCTGACGGTTTCCTTCGCCCTGGTTTCTTCCCTGGCCAAAACGTCCTCCCTGGGATCTTCCTTCACCCTGAGGTCTTCCCTGACGGTTCTGTCCGTCCGGTCTTCTGTTGCCTGTACCTGGGCGGTCATTATTATTTCTTCTTGGTCTGTCACCGTCTGTTCTTGAACTGTCGGAATTTCTTCCTTCTGCATTTCTTGGTGAACCTGTTCTCTCGCCTTCAGCTTTCACAGGTTTCTTTCTTGTTTTTCCTCCGTCACTTGCATTCTGTGCATGAAAAACGCGGATAATATTTTTTTTCTTTTTAGGTGTTTCAGTTTTATCTCCTTCTGATTTTGCTGTTACAACCTTTTCTTCTGTCTTGGGAGTCTCCAATTTCGCAATATGCTCCTTTCCCCTGTTATTATTGTCTTTTCTGAATCTATTCTTTACTTCCGAAACCGCAGGCTCATCCACCATACTCATATGGCTTCTCACATCAACGCCTTTTGATTTCAGAAACTCGATCACTTCTCTGTTCTGTCGTCCAAGCTCTCTGGCCAGCTCATGTACTCTTAATTTTGACAATCGCTATACCTCCTTCATGATTGCTTTCGCAAAGTTCTCATCCTGGACAGCCAGACAGGCGCGGTACTCCTTTCCCATTGCTCTGCCTAAGCTCTCTTTATCTGAGAAGAAGAAAATCGGAACTTCATAAAAACTGCACATATTCCTGAATTTCTTCTTTGTATTCTCGGAGGCATCCTCAGCAACGATCACAAGCAGTCCTTTTCCGGTCTTTACAGATTTCTCTGTGGAAAATTCTCCGCTTACGGTCTTGCCTGCTTTGGTAGCCAGCCCTATCAGCGACAGTACTCTGTTATTTTTCAATATCTTCCAGCTCCTTCTTAAGTCGTTCGTATACCTCATCCGGAACCGCAGTTTTCAGTGAACGCTCAAGTCCATGATTTTTAATCGCTTTATCCAGACATTCTCTGGAAAGACACAGATATGCGCCTCTGCCGTTTTTCTTACCGGTAGTATCAAGCACGATCTCATCTTCTGTAGTCTTAAGAACTCTGAGCATCTCTTTCTTGCTTTTCATTTCCCTGCAGCCGGTACACTGGCGCATGGGAATCTTATTCTTCGTCTTCATTCTCTCCTGCTTCCTGAGCCTGTGGCTCTTCTTCTACAGGAACTTCCTCTGAAACTTCTTCTGCTTCGTTTTCTTCTGTCAGGGAATCTTCTGCTGAAGTTTCCTCTGCTGATGCCTCAGCTGCATCTTCTGCAGTCTCGTCATCATCATAATCATAGAAATCACCGGCTTCTTTTGCCTGAGTCTCACTCTTGATGTCAATCTTAAATCCTGTAAGTCTTGCAGCAAGACGTGCATTCTGACCTTCTTTACCGATTGCAAGGGACAGCTGATAATCAGGAACAACTACCAGAGCTGTCTTCTCATCAGGATCTGCCATAACTGCGATAACCTTTGCAGGGCTCAATGCATTCTCGATTAGGATTGCAGGATTCTCATCCCAGTTGATGATATCGATCTTCTCACCGCGAAGTTCCTCAACTACTGCATTGACACGTGCACCGTTCATACCTACGCATGCACCAACTGCATCTACATCCGGATCGTTGCTCCATACAGCGATCTTTGTACGGGAACCGGCCTCACGTGCGATGCTCTTGATCTCAACAGTTCCGTCTTTTACTTCTGCAACTTCTGACTCAAAGAGACGTTTCACAAGTCCCGGATGAGTTCTGGATACCAGAATACGAGGTCCCTTCGGGGTATCCTTGACTTCAAGAATATACACCTTTATTCTCTCTGTCGGCTGGAAGGTTTCCCCTTTCACCTGTTCATTCTCACTTAATACTGCATCTGCCTTACCAAGATTGATGCTTACATTCTTGCCCATCACACGCTGTACAATACCGGTTACTACTTCTTTCTCTTTTCCATAATATTCATCATACAGCACTTTACGTTCTTCCTCGCGGATTTTCTGCAGGATAACGTTCTTTGCATTCTGTGTCGCAATACGTCCGAATTCCTTAGACTGGATTGGAACCTGTATCATGCCTCCGATCTCAGCTCTTGATGTGATCTTCAAAGCATCTGCCAGAGAAATCTCCATTGCAGGATCCTCTACGTATTCTACGATACTTCTGTCTGCACACACTGAAAAATCGCAGGTTTCCGGATCAATAGTTACATGTACATTGTCAGCTTTTCCAAAATGGTTCTTGCAGGCCTGGATCAGAGACTGCTCAATTGCCTCAAGCAGAGTATCTTTGCTGATACTCTTTTCCTTTTCAAGGATATCCAGTGCCTCCTTTAACTCTCTGCTCATTTTTTTCTTATCCTCCCGAATTAACTAAAACTCTATTGCGAGGCGTATCAGGGCTGTGTCTTTCTTATCAAAAACACGCTCGGTTCCATCCTCATCGATTGTCACACTGTTACTATCATATGCGGTCAAAATCCCGCAGAACTCTTTTTGCTTCTCGATTGGCCGGTAGGTACGGATTTCCACCAGTTTTCCCATGTTTCTCTCAAAGTCTTTGTCTTTCTTCAGCGGTCTGTCCAGTCCCGGCGAACTGATCTCCATGATATAACTGTCTTCGATAAAATCATTCTCATCCAGTTTGTCACTGAATGCTCTGCTGACTGTCTCGCAGTCATTTACTGTAATTCCGCCTGGTTTGTCAATGTATCCTCTCAGATACCAGTTTCCTGCTTCCTTTACATATTCTACATCAACCAGTTCAAAGCCGTTAAGTTCTACGATCGGTGCCAGAAGTTCCTCTGCGCGCTTTTCATACTCTTCCCGTCTGCTCATTTTCCCACCTGCCTTTCCATGCAACAAATAAGAGTGGGCTCACGCCCACTCCTTTGTCAACAAGTTCTAATTTAGATGTATTGTAACACCAATTTCCGGCAATTGCAAGGCTTTTCCTGCAAAAACCTTGATTTTAGCGGATTTGTTGGTTTTATATACGTGGTTTTATTCCTTTACTGTCCCGTTTGGACAGTTTTATCCTGTTGAGAACATAGGGTTTATCATGGTAAGTAATGGTATATTCCTGACGGCTTTCCAGAAGATATGCATGATCCAGCTTATCTCCTTCTGCCAGTTTCATTCCACGCACCCCGATAGATGTTTTCTTCATAGCAGAAATATCCTGTTTCTGAAATCTTAAGAAATATCCGCCTTCACTCTGGAATACCACCTGTTCCATTTCATCCGCAGAACCCACAAAAATCAGAGAATCCTCTTCAGCAAGTTTCGTAGACACGATTGTTCTCTTCGCCACATCAAACTCTGCACCACTCACCAGCTTGCACATGGATGCAGCAGTGACAAACAGAAGTGTATTTTCTTTTACAGATGCCAGTGGTGCTACATAGAGCATACGTTCCTGTGCACTGTCATAATTGCTCAGATTATCTGCCGGTGTCCCCTTATCCCTGAAACGAACCAGCGGAATATCTGCCACCTTGATACTGTGCATCTTTCCATTATCTGTAAAGATACAGATCTTATCTGTATTCATACAGTTAAACACATATTTGTTCTCTGCATTGGCAGCTTCTTTATTTCTCTCATATGCAGACTTATCAATGGTCCGCATATATCCGAAGCGATCCATGAGGAAGGTGACTTCCATCTCCTCCATCTTCTTTTCTTCATAGACAACTTCTTCTGCATTCTCGATCACTGTGCGGCGTTTCGTACCGTATTCTTTCTTGATCTGATCCAGTTCTTTCATGATCACTTCTGCCATGGAATCATAATTATTCAGGATATCTTCATAAACGGAAATGTTCTTCATTGTTTCTGCATAATCTGCCTGAAGTGCCTCGATCTCCAGACCGATCAGTTTGTACAGACGCATATCCAGGATCGCAGCTGCCTGTTTTTCTGAGAAATGCAGCTTCTGCGCAGCTTTCTCGCTTGATTTGCTCTTGAACCTGATTCCTTCTGTCACACCGTCAACCAGGCATTTCTTTACCTGTTCTCTGTTCTTGCTTCCTCGCAGGATCTCGATGATCAGGTCGATCACATCACATGCCTTGATCAGACCTTCCTGGATTTCTTTCTTCTCCTGCTCCTTATTCAGAAGTGTGGTGTACTTTCTGGTCGTGACATCGAATACGAAATCTACGTGATGCTCGATCACCTGCTTCAGACTCAGAGTCTCCGGTCTGCCATCCGCAACTGCCAGCATATTCACGCCAAAAGTATCTTCCAGCTTTGTCTTCTTGTAGAGCATATTTGTAAGGTTCTCTACATCTGCGTCACGCTTCAGGTCAAGAACAATACGGATTCCCTCTTTGGAAGACTGATTTGAAATATCTACGATATCTGTTGTCTTCTTGTTTTCCACAAGAGACGCAATATCATTCAGGAATTTTCCGATATTTGCACCGATCATTGTGTAAGGAATCTCAGTGATCACAAGCTGCTGTCTGCCGCCTTTGAGCTTCACTGTCTCCACCTTACCTCTTACACGGAGCTTCCCTGTTCCTGTCTCGTAAATCCTGAGCAGATCATCTTTATTTACTACCAGACCGCCTGTCGGAAAGTCCGGTCCTTTGAGATAGCGCATCAGCCCTTTGACACTGATGTCGTTATTCTTCATATATGCCTTTACCGCATCTACCACTTCACCCAGATTGTGAGGCGGAATACTGGTTGCCATACCGACCGCAATACCGTCTGCTCCGTTTACCAGCAGATTCGGGATTCTGACAGGAAGTACCACCGGTTCCTTCTCTGTCTCATCAAAGTTCGGCATAAAATCTACTACATTCTTATCCAGATCTTCGAGGAAGACATCCTGTGTCAGTTTCTCCAGTCTGGCTTCTGTATATCGCATGGCCGCTGCACCGTCGCCCTCGATGGAACCGAAGTTTCCATGTCCGTCAACCAGTGTTTTGCCTTTCTTAAAATCCTGAGCCATTACCACAAGTGCTTCGTAGATCGAACTGTCACCATGGGGGTGATATTTACCCATGGTGTCACCTACGATACGGGCACATTTTCTGTATGGTCTGTCATAACGGATACCCAGTTCATACATATCATACAGGGTTCTTCTCTGTACAGGCTTCAATCCGTCACGCACATCCGGCAGGGCTCTGGAGATAATAACACTCATGGCATAATCTATATAGGATTTCTGCATGACCTCCGCATAGTCGGTGGGAATCACATTCTCCTGTTTTGTTTCCATTTAATCTCTTTCCTCCATCTCAGACACATATCCATGTATCTGTCTTAATTTCCATATAACACTCCGGCAAAATCAGATGTCCAGCTCTGCATCCTGTGCATGCTCATAGATAAACTTCTTTCTCGGCGGAACATCGCTTCCCATCAGGATCTCTGTCACGCTTGATGCAAGTCTCGCATCCTCAATCTCCACTCGCTTCATCATTCTTGTCTCCGGATTCAGAGTAGTCTCCCAGAGCTGCTTCGCATCCATCTCGCCCAGACCTTTATATCTCTGAAGAGTAAAGCTTCCCGGCTTATGGGCACGTCTGTATCTCTCCAGTGCCTTATCATCATACAGGTATTCCTCCTGCCCCTTCTTAGGCATGACTTTATATAATGGCGGCATGGCAATATACACATGTCCCTCAGTGATCAGATCCGGCATAAAACGGTAGAATAAAGTCAGGAGCAGTGTGGAAATATGCGCCCCATCCACATCGGCATCAGCCATGATCACAATCTTGTCATAGCGAAGCTTCGTAATGTCAAAGTCATTTCCGTATCCTTCGGAGAATCCGCATCCGAATGCATTGATCATGGTCTTGATCTCCGCATTGGCAAGCACCTTGTCAATGGTTGCTTTCTCTACATTCAGGATCTTACCTCTGATAGGAAGGATTGCCTGATAATTACGGTTGCGGGCAGTCTTTGCGGAACCTCCCGCAGAATCTCCCTCTACGATAAAGATCTCACACTGGGAAGGATCCTTTTTCTCACAGTTTGCCAGCTTTCCGTTAGAGTCAAAGGAATATTTCTGCTTTGTCAGAAGATTGGTCTTGGCTCTTTCTTCTGTCTTGCGGATTTTGGCAGCTTTCTCCGCGCAGGAAAGGATTGTCTTAAGAGTCTCCAGGTTTCTGTCAAAATAGAGTACCATCTGCTCTCCTACAACCTTTCCGGTTGCGCGTGATGCATCCTGATTATCCAGCTTTGTCTTGGTCTGTCCCTCGAAACGCGGTTCCGGATGCTTGATGGAAACAACCGCTGTCATTCCGTTACGGATATCTGCACCTGTGAAGTTCGGATCCTTGTCTTTAAGAACGCCAATCTCTCTCGCATAAGTATTCATGACTGTGGTAAATGTAGTCTTAAATCCGGTCAGATGAGTACCGCCCTCTGCATTGTAAATGTTATTACAGAAGCCCAGTACATTCTCACGAAACTCATTGGTAAACTGAAATGCCACCTCTACCTGAATACCGTCTGCTTCCCCTTTCAGGTAAACCGGATCATGCAGAACTTCCGCACTGTGGTTCAGATCCTTGATAAATCCAATGATACCGTCCGGCTCATGATAGGTAATATCCTCGACCTCTGCGCCTCTTTTATCCTCAAAATGAATGGTCAGTTCCGGATTCAGATATGCAGTCTCATGAAGTCTGCTCTTTACTTCTGTTGCTGAGAATCTGGTCTTTTCAAAAATCTCCGGATCCGGCAGGAAATTGATACTGGTTCCGGTCTGTCTGGTCTTACCCAGCTTCGGCAGCAGCCCTTCCTCAAGTTCAATGGTCGGGATTCCCCGTTCATAGTGATCATGATGCACATATCCGTCACGACTGATCTTAATGTCCAAATATGTAGACAGGGCATTCACAACCGAAGAACCTACTCCATGAAGTCCTCCGCTGGTCTTATAGGCAGAATTATCAAATTTACCGCCTGCATGAAGAGTTGTAAATACAAGTCTCTCTGCCGACACTCCTTTCTCATGCATATCTACCGGGATTCCTCGTCCGTTGTCTGTTACTGTACAGGAACCATCTTTCTCCAGAACTACATGGATCAGACTGCAGTATCCTGCCAGATGTTCATCTACTGCGTTATCTACGATCTCATAAATGAGATGATTTAATCCTTTTCGTGAAACACTTCCGATGTACATTCCCGGACGCTTCCGAACCGCCTCCAGACCTTCCAGGACAGAGATGCTCCCTGCATCATAGGTGTTTTTCTTTGCCATGTCTGTTACATTTCCTTTCTTTCTATCAACCGGATTGCTTACTGTAAATCCGGGAATGATTTTTTGTATTGCAAACACTTGTTCGTATTATAACCCAGTTTTTATTCTTTTTCAAGTGCGAACTTTCCCTTGTCAGCGGAATAAAACACAAAAAATAATCAGAACCGAAATTCTGATCCTTTTCTGACTGTAAGCCTGTTCTGTTATAATTTGAGTGCATTTATCTTATCATTGGTTTTTTCAGCTGTCAACTGTTTCGTTTGCCTACAAGGCTGTTTGGCATTATCTTTACAGTAGAAATATTTGTAAGAAACAGAAGCTATTTCTTTGTCTTAAATTTCTTCATTGCGGAGTATGGACTGTAAACTCTGGATTTAAGGAAGAACAGGAAAATAATCGCCCAAAATGGACTTGATAAATAGCCATAGATGCTGTATAGTAAAAAATGTAAACGATAATCTATACTTTCTTATAAGTGATTTTTCAGGCAATATCTGCCACTGATTCCAAAGATAAAAATACATAATTTTAAAGAAATTAAGTGTTCAATAAAACTCGTCAAAAGGAACTGACGGAGACAGGTAAATCGGAACTGTATACAGATTTAACAAAGTTAATTATAAAGATTGCGGATTATATCTTCCGTAGGGAAGAAGATATCCGGAAAGGAATAGGTGATATTATGGGAGGAAAAGTTCTAGAACTGGAATCTGAAAGACTTAAAGCTGAGGGACGTACAGAAGGAGAAGCAATCGGACAGGTTCAGGGAGAAACTCGACTTGGAAGCCTGATTACTCGATTACTTCAGGATCAGAGAACTGAAGAAATCCCGATTGTATCAACAGACGCAAAAAGACGTGAGCAGTTATATAAAGAATACAATCTTTAAGAAAAATGGCAAGAGGCAGATATCTTTCTGAAGAAGTTAAACTTTTATAGAGAAAGGGAATAGGTCAAAACCGGATTGAGCAGAATAAACTCAATCCGGTTTTTAGTGTTAAATATTATAATCCTATAATTTCCTAATATCTTAATATTTTTTATTTCTTTTGTAGATAATAGAGTCAGAACAAAAGATGGCTGCCGGAATCGGTATTGCTATCGGTTGGGACATTGTTGTCGGTTGGGACATTGTTGTCGGTTGGGATATTGTTGTCGGTTGGGATATTGTTGTCGGTTGGGACATTATTGTCATTTGAGTGATCAGTGTCGATTGGGACATCCGTGTCGATTTGTGGAGGCTGCGGATCTGTTGGTTCTGGATCCGGATAGGACGGATACCAGGGAATCGGAGTTGCTGTCGGCTCCGGAGTTGCTGTCGGAATCGGAGTTGCCGTTGGTTCCGGTGTAGGCGTAGCTGTCGGTTCTGGAGTCACCGTTGGTGTGGGCGTAGCTGTTGGAGTCACTTCTGGCTTTTTTTTCGCCAGTACTTTAATATAAAAACTGAAACTCTTCGATCCAACTTTTGCGTAAATGTATGTCCCTCCTTTGGAACGGGCAGTAACGAATCCTACTGAATTAACACAAGCAACTTTTTCATTTCGGGAGCTCCAGGATATCTTCTGAGTAGTATCGTTTAATCTTAAGCGGTAACTCTGGCCTTCCTCAAGAGTGATATATTTTTCTCGTTGGTAAGGCTCTTCGACTTTAACTATACAGGTATATTTTCTGCCAGTTGTATCTACTACTGTAATTGTTGCTCTTCCGCGCCGCAGACCTATTATCATTCCTTCCTTTCCTTCTTTAACGATAGAGACTGAGGCCACTTTATGTTCGCTGCTGGAAATGCGCTTAATAGAAGCACCCTTTAAAGATAAAAAAATTCTCTCATATCGGACAAGAGTTACTTTTGTCCTGCTCAATCTTGCTCTAACAATAACCCTGCATTGCAAAGTTTGTTTCCCTATTGTTGCAGTGATGATAGCTTTTCCGGCATTTTTACCTGTGACTTTACCTTTTTTGGAAACAGATGCAATATTTTCATCAGATGAAGACCATTTTACAGCTTTGTCCGTACCTGATACCTGTGACATGCTCTCGCCACTTAAATCTTACAGATTTTGAAGTGGAAGCTTCCTGCTCAATTGCCCTTCAGGGCAAAGCTAAAACAGGCTATCCCCGCGTG